>NZ_JANLGL010000119.1:0-18409 GCF_024655625.1 Pseudomonas sp. 18.1.10 | reverse complement strand
CAGTACATGTGTGACTGATACACCGCATTCGCGAGCAAGCCCGCTCCCACATTTTTTTTGACCGTGTTCGCTTCAGAAATCAGCGGCGGCTGCTGACTTCGGCCGGCACATCATCGCCGGCCATACGCTTGCGAAACAGCGCCGTACGCGCCAACAGCAACGTGGTCACCGGCACCGTGATCGACAACAAAATCGGAATCAACCAGCCATGCAACACTGGCCCGGACTTGAGCACCGAAAAGTACACGATCGACGCCAACGCCACACACCACGCCCCCAGCGTCGAGGCCAGCGCCGGCGGGTGCATGCGCTGGAAAAAGTCCTTCATGCGCAGCAAGCCAATCGCGCCAATCAAGGCAAACACGCTGCTCAGCACCAGCAGCACCGCGACGATCACTTCCACCCATAACGGCATCATTCAATCACCTCGCCACGCAGCAGGAATTTGGCCAGGGCAAACGAGCCCACAAAGCCGAACAGCGCAATCAGCAGCGCCGCTTCAAAGTAGGTGTCACTGGCGTAGCGAATGCCCAGCACCAGCATCATCAGCATCGCCAGCATGTACAGGTAGTCCAGCGCCAGTACCCGGTCCTGGGCCGAGGGGCCTTTGAACAGGCGCACCAGGGTCAGCACCATGGCCAGGGAGAACAGGAACAGGCTGAACAGGATCGCATTGGAGAGCAGGGCGCTCATTCGAAGATCTCCATCAGGGGCCGCTCGTAGGTGGTCTTGAAGTGCTCAATAAACTGCGCTTCATCGTCCAGGTCGAACACGTGCAGCAGCAGGATGCTGCGGTCCAGCGCCAGTTCCGACCAGATGGTGCCGGGCACCACCGTGGTAATCATCGACAGCGCAGCGAGGCCGTTGGCGTCGCGCAGGTCCAGGGGGATCTTGATAAAGCGCGAACGCGGTGGGCGTGAGCCGCAGGTCAGCACGCCCCAGGCGACGAGCAGGTTGGACACGATCACATCGCGGCCCACCACGAAGAACAGGCGCAGGATCACCCCAGGGCGGCGGATGCGGATCGGCAGCGGCCGCAGCGGCGCCATCAGCAGCGGCGCCAGAAAACCCAGCACCGCGCCCAGCAGCAGGTTGCCGGGGCTCACGGACAGGTTCAGCACCAGCCACAACAGCCACAGCGCCAGGGACAGCCACGGGGCCGGGAACAGACGCTTCATGGCTGAACCTCCAGCGCGGCGGCTTGGGCTTCAGGGCTTGGCACCGGGCGCGTGGCCATTACCGCCATCACGTAGTGTTCCGGGTTGTTCAGGCTCACGGCGGTGGCTTCGGTGTAGCGCATCAGCGGTTCGGCCTTGAAGGTCAGCAGGATGCTCAGGCCGAGCAGGAAGAAGATCGGCACGCACTCGTAGCGACGCAGCAGCGGCGACGGGCGTTCTTCCGGGGTCCAGAAGCGCTGGATGCCCAGGCGCGCGAAGGCAATCAGCGAGACCAGGCCCGAGAGGATCAGCAGCGTGACCAGGCCCCAGGCCGCCGGACGGATCGGCTCATCGATGCTGACCCCAAGGCCCAGCGGATTGATCAGCGCACTCAACAAGCTCAGCTTGCCGATAAACCCGGACAGCGGCGGCATGCCGATAATCAGCAGCGCGCAGGCAATAAAGCTCAGGCCGAGGAAGGCCATGGTCCACGGAATCACCTGTCCGACCACGGCTTTCTGCTCGTCGTCGAGGTTCACGCCTGGACGCGGGTGCAAGGACTCCATGGCTTTGGGCAGGGCATCGATCTCTTCGTCCAGCGGCAGGTCGTTGGCCGAGCGCGAACGTTCGATCAACTCCGCCAGCAGGAACAGCGCACTCAACGCCAGCGTCGAGCTGACCAGATAAAACAGCGCGCCCGCCGTGAGGCTTGGCTGCGCAAAACCGATGGCCGACAGCAAGATCCCCGCCGACACCAGGATGCTCAAGCTCGCCATGCGTTCCAGGCGCTGCGCCGCCACCATCGCCAGCGCCGCGCAGATGATGGTCGCCATGCCGCCGTACACCAGCCAGTCGCCGCCAAACAGCGCGGATGCACCGGCCTGGCCGGAGAACAGCAGGGTCCACAGGCGCAGCACGGTGTACACGCCGACCTTGGTCATGATCGCAAACATCGCCGCCACCGGCGCACTCGCCGAGGAGTAGGCGGGCGCCAGCCAGAAGTTCAGCGGCCACATGCCGGCCTTGGCCAGGAACGCCGTGGCAAGGATCGCCGCGCCCGCGTGCAGCAGGCCGCGATCGGCCTCGGGTACCAGCGGGATTTTCAGCGCCAGGTCGGCGAAGTTCAGCGTACCGGTGACGCCGTAGATCATCGCCGCGCCAATCAGGAACAGCGACGACGCCAGCAGGTTGATCGCGATGTAATGCAGCCCCGCCGACACCCGCGCGCGGCCCGAGCCGTGCAGCATCAAGCCGTAGGACGCGGCCAGCAGCACCTCGAAGAACACGAACAGGTTGAACAGGTCGGCGGTGAGGAAGGCGCCGTACAGGCCCATCATCTGCACCTGGAACAACGCATGGAAACTGGTGCCCGCACGGTCCCAGCGGGCCATGGCGAACACCAGCGCGCTCACGCCGATGATCCCGGTGAGCACCAGCATCAGCGCCGACAGTTGGTCCACCACCAGCACGATGCCGAACGGCACCTGCCAGTTGCCCGGCAGGTACACGCCAATCGAGCCGGGGCCGCCTTTTTGCGTCCAGTACAGCAGCAGGATCGCAATGCCCAGGCCCAGCACGCTGGAGAACAGGTTGATCTTGGCTTTGAGAGGCCGGCGTTTTTCGCCGAGCATCAGCATCAGCGCGGCGGTCAGCAGCGGCAGCAGGATCGGCGCGATAATCAGTTGGTTCACCCAATTCATTCCTTGGGCTCCCGGCCGTCAACGTGGTCGGTGCCGGTCAGGCCCCGGGAGGCGAGCAGCACCACCAGGAACAACGCGGTCATGGCAAAGCTGATGACGATGGCCGTGAGCACCAGGGCCTGGGGCAGCGGGTCGGTGTAGTTGAGCAGGTCTTGCGGCACGCCGTCCTTGATGATCGGCTCCTTGCCGATAAACAGGCTGCCCATGCTGAAAATGAACAGGTTGACCCCATACGACAACAGGCACAGGCCCATCACCACCTGGAATGTCCGCGGCCGCAGGATCAGCCACACGCCGGAGGCTGCGAGCACTCCGATGGCAATTGCGATGACTTCTTCCATCAGGCCGCTCCTTCCGTTGCGGCAACCACTTTGGCCTGGTTGCTGGGTTTATGGGCACGCACCGATTGGTGGCCGAGGGCGGTGAGCATCAGCAGCGTCGAACCGACGACCATGGCGTACACGCCAACGTCGAAGAACAGCGCGCTGGCCACATGAATGTCGCCCAGCACCGGCAGGCTGAAATGCCAGGTGTGGGTGGTCAGGAACGGGTAGCCGACAAACAGCGCGCCCAGCCCGGTGAGGGTTGCCGAGAGCAGGCCGAAGCCCATCCAGCGCATCGGCCGCAGGCTCATCTGCGCCTCGACCCACTGCGTACCGGCGACCATGTATTGCAGGATAAACGCCACCGACATCACCAGCCCGGCGACAAACCCGCCGCCCGGTTGGTTGTGGCCGCGCATGAACAGGTAGAACGACACCACCAGCGCAATCGGCAGCAGCAGGCGCACCAGCACCGCTGGCACCATCATGAAGCCCAATGCGGTGTCGCTGGCCTGGCGCGGGTTGACCAGGTCGGTGGCCACGTCCGGCGCCAGTTGGCGCTGTTGCGCGGGCAGTTGCATGCTCTCTTTCGATGGGCGGAAGCGCCGCAGCAGGGCGTACACCGTCAGCGCCACGGCGCCGAGCACGGTGATTTCGCCGAGGGTGTCGAAGCCACGGAAGTCCACCAGCATCACGTTGACCACATTGCTGCCGCCGCCTTCGGGCAGGGCGCGGCTCAAGTAGAACGAGGAGATATCGTTGGGCGTCTGGCGCGTGAGCATGGCGTAGGACAGCAGTGCCATGCCGCCACCGACCACGGTGGACAGCAGGAAGTCCCGCAGGCGGCGAATACGTGCCTTGCGCAAGGAGCTTGGCAGTGGCGAGACGTCTTCGATCCGCCGTGGCAACCAGCGCAGGCCCAGCAGGATCAGCACGGTGGTGACCACTTCCACCACCAGTTGGGTCAACGCCAGGTCCGGCGCCGAGAACCACACGAAGGTGATGCAAGTCATCAGGCCGCACACGCTGACCATGGTCAGGGCCGCCAGCCGGTGGTACTTGGCTTGCCAGGCGGCGCCGAGGGCGCAGGCAATCGCCAGCAGCCACAGGGTGACGAACACGATGGAACCGGGGATCTTCGGCCGGTCGCCCCAGCTGAGGCTGCTGTGCAGCATCGGGATCAAGCCGGCAATGACCGCCGCCAGCACCAGCAGGAACAGCTGGGTTTGCAGGCGTTTGGTGCTGATGAGCCGCTCGATCTTGCGCGTGCCACGCATCAACACCACCAGGCAGCGCTCGAAGCCGCGCTTGCCGTTGAAGTAGCTGATGACGGGCGGGTACTTGAAGCGCCCGCGCTTGAGTTGCTTGCGCAGCAACAGATAGAGGATCACGCCACAGGTCATGGCCACCAGGCTCATTATCATCGGCGCGTTCCAGCCGTGCCAGATCGCCAGGCTGTATTCCGGCAGCACGCCGCCCACCACCGGCAGGGCGGCAGCAGCGAGGATCGAACCGACCATCTGCGCCGGGAAGATCCCCACCAGCAGGCAGGTGAACACCAGCAGCTCGACCGGCGCGCGCATCCAGCGCGGCGGTTCGTGTGGGGTGTGGGGCAGGTTGGTGGCGGTGGGGCCGAAGAACACATCCACCGTGAAGCGCAGCGCATAGGCCACGCTGAATGTACCGGCGATGGTGGCGATGACCGGCAGGGTGATTTCCACCCATTTGGTCGCCGAGATAAACACGGTTTCGGCGAAGAACATCTCTTTGGACAGGAAACCGTTCAGCAGCGGCACGCCGGCCATGGACGCACTGGCGACCATCGCCAGGGTCGCGGTAAACGGGATCAGGCGCACCAGGCCACTGAGCTTGCGAATGTCGCGGGTGCCGCTTTCGTGGTCGATGATGCCCGCCGCCATGAACAGCGACGCCTTGAACGTGGCGTGGTTGAGGATATGAAACACCGCTGCGACCGCGGCCAGCGGGCTGTTGAGGCCCAGCAGCAAGGTGATAAGCCCGAGGTGGCTGATGGTGGAATAGGCCAGCAGGCCCTTGAGGTCGTTCTGGAACATGGCGCAGTAAGCGCCGAGGAGGAGGGTGATCGCGCCGGCACCGCCGACGATATAGAACCATTCTTCGCTGCCGGACAGCGACGGCCACAGGCGGGCCAGCAGGAACACGCCGGCCTTCACCATCGTTGCCGAGTGCAGGTACGCCGAGACCGGCGTGGGTGCCGCCATCGCGTGGGGCAGCCAGAAGTGGAACGGGAACTGCGCGCTTTTGCTCAGGGCGCCGATCAGCACCAGGGCGAGCATGATCGGGTACAGCGCGTGGGCGCGGATCTGCTCGCCCGCCGCCAGCACGAGGTCGAGGTCATAGCTGCCGACGATATGCCCCAGCAGCATCACGCCCGCCAGCAGGCACAGGCCGCCCGCGCCGGTGACCATCAACGCCATGTACGCGCCGCGTCGCGCATCGGCGCGGTGGTGCCAGTAGCCGATCAACAGGAACGAGAACAGGCTGGTCAGTTCCCAGAAGAACACGATCTGGATCAGGTTGCCGGAGATCACCAGGCCGAGCATGGCGCCCATGAACGCCAGGAAAAACGCAAAGAAGCGCGGCACCGGGTCATCCGGCGACATGTAGTAACGCGCATACAGCGACACCAGCGTGCCGATGCCCAGCACCAGCATCGAGAACAGCCAGGCAAACCCGTCCATGCGCAACACGAAGTTCAAGCCCAGGCTGGGCAACCACATGAATTCTTCGCGGATCACGCCACCGTGGGCGATCTGGGGGTAGAGCAGGGCGACTTGAATGGTGCCGACCAGGGCCACAAGGCCGGCCAGCAGGGATTCGGTGTTACGTGCGTTATGCGGCAGCAAAGCCGCCAGACAGCTGCCGATAAAAGGCAGAAGCAGTAGAACTATCAGGGACATAGGCTTCTAATCTGCGGGAGTTTGGGATGCATCATACGTGCCGCTTTCTCGATCACCAAACGGCAAGATGTGGCAGGATCCTACAAGGTAAGCCGAAAACGCCCATTTAGCATTGTTTACAGACGCCACCTTCACGTGTGGGAGCGGGCTTGCTCGCGAATGCAGGCTGCCATTCAACAAAGGTGTTGGCTGATCCACCGCTTTCGCGAGCAAGCCCGCTCCCACACTTGACCGAGTCGGGACTTACCCCTGTCGTTCCTGCTCGAGCTCTTCTTCCGACGCCACCGCCTTCTGCCCCTTGGTCTTCATCTCACTCACAATCACCGCCGCCACAATCAACGCCGCCCCCAGCATCGCAATCGGCGGGAAGCGCTCGCCCGCAATCCGCCCAACCACTCCAGCCCACACCGGCTCCCCGGCATAAATCAACGTAGCCCGCGTCGGTGAAACACTCTGCTGCGCCCAGTTCATCGCGACCTGTATCACCGCGCTGGTCAAGCCCAACCCCACCGCGCTGAACAGCAGCAACCAGGAGAACCCCGGCAATGCTTCGCCCATCGGCACCACCATCATGAACGACAGCACCGACGCGGTAGCCAGCTGCACCACGGTGACCCGGCGTACATCCACTTGCCCGGCATAGGCGCCGATCAAAATGATTTCCGCCGCTATGGCAATCGCACCAATCAGGGTGGCGATCTCCCCCGGGCTGAAATTCAGCGAAGCCCCCGCCGGCCCGGTCAGCAACATCAACCCGGTAAACGCAAGCATGATGCCAATGCTCGGCATCAACCCCGGGCGACGGCCCAGCACCAACCATTGCAGCAGCGGCACGAAGGGTACATATAGAGCCGTGATAAACGCCGACTGGCTGCTGAGGATGGTCTGCAAGCCAATGGTCTGCAAACCGTAGCCAAACATGATCGCCACGCCGATAAACACCCCGGCCTTGAACTCGAACAGCGTCAGGTCGCGCAGGGTGCGCAGGGAAAAGAAGCCGACCACAATCGCCGCCGCGGCAAAGCGCAGGCCCACGAAAAACATCGGCCCGCTGACGGTCATGGCGTGTTGCACCAGCAAAAAGGTGCCGCCCCAGATCATGGTGATGACCACCAGGATGCATTCGGCTTTGCTGAAACGGTTGAAACGCGAGGGGGATTTGGCGGCAGTCATGGCGGCTCGGTCTTGCAAGGGAAAGGCACGGACCGCACAATGCGCCGCACGCTGGGCAGTATACTGCGCACACCCACCCATTGAGCAATATAGTGCACAAAGAAAATCCGCAACGGGCCTCGGTCCTGCAGCACGTCAGCCAGAACGTCCGTCGCCTGCGTCATGCCGCCGACTTGAGCCAGACCGCGCTCTCGGAAAAATCCGGGGTCAGCCGGCGCATGCTGGTGGCCATCGAAGCGGGGGAGAAGAATGTCAGCCTGTCCACCCTCGACCGCGTGGCCGAAGCCTTGGACGTGGCGTTCAGCGACCTGATCCAGGCCCCGGACGTGCGTGACCACAGCCGCATCAACGAACTGGCCTGGGCAGGGGAGATCGACGGCAGCAAGGCGGTATTGCTGGCCAAGGCCACGGCACGGCGGGAAGTCGAACTGTGGGAGTGGCGCCTGGAGCCCGGTGATCGGTACTGCCCGGACCCAGACCTTGAAGGTTGGAGCGAGCAGCTGTTTGTGTTCGAGGGCAGCTTGACGTTGGTCGTGGCCGGTATGGAAAACAGCATCGGCGCCGGTGAGTTCTTTATGTTTGCCAGCCACCAGCAGCACGTCTATCGCAATGATGGGGATGTGGCGGTGCGCTTTATCCGCAACGTGGTGATCTAACTGTTCGCCATGCAACAGCAGATGCACACTTTGCTGGTTCAGCACGCTGTCCATCAGCCTGTTTATTCGGCAACTCGCTGATTCTATTGGCGATTAAATTCAGGCACGACTCCTGCAATCACTCCGTTATCCCATCGGAGCCTGGAGTCGGCCCATGTCTGCCCACCCTTTACACCCTGCCCATATCATCCGCTCGGACGCGGAAGCCATCGACGTCGCCACGCGCCTGGCGGCCCGTTTTGCCGTCGAGGCCAGTGAGCGCGACCGTGAGCGGCGCTTGCCCATTGCCGAGCTCGACGAATTTTCCGCCAGCGGCTTGTGGGGCATCACTATTCCCAAGGTCTACGGCGGCGCCGAGGTGTCCTATGTGACGGTGGCCGAGGTTATCAAGTTGATCTCCGCTGCCGACCCGTCGTTGGGGCAGATCCCGCAGAACCACTTGGGCGTGGTGGACATCCTGTTGCAAACCGCCACCGAAGAGCAAAAACGTCACTACTTCGGCAAGGTTCTGGCCGGTTACCGCTTCGGCAACGCCTTTTCCGAAGCCAAGAGCAAAAACGCCGGCACCTTCGACACGCAGATCCGCTTCCACGGCGACACCGCGCACATCAACGGCGAGAAGTTCTACTGCACTGGCGCGTTGTTCGCCCATATCGTGCCCACCGTCGGCAACAACGAACAGGACCAGGCCTTTATCGCGTTCATCGAGCGCGATGCCCAAGGCTTGAACGTGATCGACAGCTGGGACGGCTTCGGCCAGCGCACCACCGCCAGTGGCGGCGTGACCTTGGATGGCGTGACCGTGCCGCGCAGTGCCGTGATCCCGGCCCACTTGGCGTTTGACCAACCCACTGCCAACGGCCCGATTTCGCAGATTATCCAGGCGGCCGTCGATACCGGCATCGCCCTCGGCGCCCTGGAGCACGCGAAAATCCACGCCCGCCAAGCGCGCCCGTGGATCGACAGCCAGCAGGAGCACGGCTGGCAAGACCCGTTCACCATCGCCGCCATCGGTGACCTGCAATGGCGCGTGCACGGCACCGAAGCCATCCTCGCCAAAGCGGGGGAAGCCGTGGACCGCGCCCTCGCCGAACCGAGCGAAGACACGGTGGCCCACGCCTCACTGGTCGTCGCCCAGGCCAAAGTGCTGTCCGCCGAAACCGCCTTGCTCGCCAGCAGCAAGCTGTTCGAACTGGCCGGCACCCGCTCGGTCACCGGCAAGCACAACCTCGACCGCTTCTGGCGCAACGCGCGCACCCACACCCTGCACGACCCGGCCCGCTGGAAGTACCACCTGATCGGCAACTTCGTGCTCAACGGCGTGAAGCCCGCGCGCCACGCCTGGAACTGAGGAGCTGCAACCATGACCGCCCTGAACCTTGCCCGCCAACTGCTGGACAGCACCCGCCGCCATGTCGAAACCAGCACCGACCCCTACGTAATCAGCCGCTTCGGCGACTTGCAGATCCGCGTCGACGTGGCCGCCGCCTTGCTCGAACGCGCCGCAACCCACCCAAGCCCCGTCGCCGCCACCGAAGCGCAGATCGCCGCCGCCGAAGCCTTGATCGCCGCCAGCAACGCCGAGTTCGAACTGACCGGCCAACGCACCGCGCTGCCCTCGACCCTGGATGATCCGCTGCGCGCCAAGTACCAGATCGTCGGCAACTACCACCTCAACGGAGTGCTGTGATGGCCCGTGAAATCCGCTTGAATGCCTTCGACATGAACTGCGTCGGGCACCAATCCCCCGGCCTGTGGGCACACCCGCGCGACCGTTCGTGGCAGTACAAGGACCTGGAATACTGGACCGACCTGGCCAAAATTCTTGAGCGCGGCAAGTTCGACGGCCTGTTTATCGCCGATGTGCTGGGCATCTACGACGTGTACAACGGCAACGGCGACGCGGCGATTCGCCAGGCCACGCAAGTGCCGGTCAACGACCCGCTGTCGCTGATCGCGCCGATGGCCCTGGTCACCGAACACCTGGGGTTTGGCCTCACGGCCTCGCTGTCGTTTGAGCACCCGTATCCGTTTGCCCGTCGCCTGTCGACGCTGGATCACCTGACCAAGGGCCGCATCGGCTGGAACATCGTCACCTCCTACCTGGAAAGCGGCGCGAAGAACCTCGGCCAGAAAGCCCAGACCGAACACGACGCGCGCTACGACTACGCCGAGGAATACCTGGAGGTTTGCTACAAGCTCTGGGAAGGCAGTTGGGAGGAGGGCGCCGTGGTGCGCGACCGTGAGCGGCGGATTTTCAGCGACCCGAGCAAAATCCACGAGATCCGCCACGTCGGCAAACACTTCCAGGTGCCTGGCATTCACCTGTGCGAACCGTCGCCGCAACGTACACCCGTGCTGTACCAGGCCGGCGCGTCGAGCCGTGGCAAGCAGTTCGCCGCCGCACAGGCCGAGTGCGTGTTTGTCGCCGCGCCGTCCAAGGTGCTGCTGAAAAAGACCGTCGCCGACATCCGCCGCAGCGCTGCTGAAGCCGGGCGCGATCCGAAGAAAATCCTGATCTTCAACTTGCAGACCGTAATCGTCGGTGAGACCGACGCGCAGGCCAAGGCCAAGTTCGATGAATACAAATCCTACGTCAGCTACGAAGGCGCGATGGCGCTGATCTCCGGCTGGACCGGTATTGATTTCAGCCAGTTCAAGCCGGATGAACCGCTCAAGCATGTGCACACCAATGCGATCCAGTCGGCGGTGGAAGCGTTTTCCACGGCGGATCCGAACAAAGTGTGGACGCCCAATGAACTGGCCGATTGGGTGGGCATTGGTGGTTTTGGCCCGTTGTTCGTCGGCGGCCCTGAGACCGTGGCGGACCTGTTGCAGGAATGGGTGGAGGACACCGATGTGGACGGCTTCAACCTGGCGTACGCATTGACCCACGAGACCTTTATCGACGCGGTGGAGTTGCTGGTGCCGGAGTTGCAGAAGCGCGGTGTGTACAAGACCGAGTACGCCCAGGGCACGTTGCGCGAGAAGTTGTTTGGCGACGGCGCGCGCTTAGGCGCCAACCACCCCGGCGCCAGCTACCGCGACCTCAAGGCCACCACCCTCTAACAGACACACCTCGATCAATGTGGGAGCTGGCTTGCCTGCGATAGCGGTGGGTCAGCTACAAATGCATCGACTGACAGTCTGCCATCGCAGGCAAGCCAGCTCCCACAGTTGATCTTCATTGTTTGATGTATATCGGCCAGCGGACCACCGCACGCACACCCCACTAATAGGAGCATTACCCCTATGAGCGTGCACGAACTAAAACGCCCGCTGGCCGTGGAATGGCCTGCCGAACGGCTCGACAACCTGCCCAAGGCCCTCGAGCAACTGCACCACTGGGCGCAGATCACGCCTCTGCATACCGCCCTGCGCCACAAACGCCAGGGCCAGTGGTATGCGTGGCGCTGGATCGACGCCTTGCGTGACGTCGAGCGCCTGGCCGATGGCTTGCGCCAGCAGGGTTTCAACGAGCAATCGCGCTTGGCCTTGAGCGGTGCGTTTGAGCCGAACCTGTTGCTGCTGGCCCTGGCCGCCGAATCCATCGGCGGGCAAGTGCTGACCCTGGCCGATGACCTGGAGGCGGAAGCGCTGCAGCACCATCTATGGCGTATCCGCCCCAGCCATTCTTATGTGCAAGGCCGTCAGCAACGGCACTGGGCGTCCGCCAACCCGCTGGATTTCGTCCAGTTGCTCGGCCCGGTCGACCCTGCGCAGCACCTCGCTCGCTGGTGGCAACCCTCTGGCGAAACCGCCTTGTGGAGCGAAGAGGGCACCCATTGGCAAGGCGGCCTGGCGGTGCTGCTGGAGCAATGGCTCAACACCGGCCACGGCCTGGCCTTCCCGGAAAGCCTGGCCTCCGCGCAGCGCGATCGCCGTGAGGTCGCGCCCACCGGCTTGCTGTTGTCTGCCGAGCGCTTGCAGCACCTTGCGGATGAAATCGAAAGCCGCCTCGCTCCCCACGGCACCTGGCGCCGACGCCTGTGCGACTGGGCCATCGCCCACCCGCAAAGCGGCCTGCGGCGCCTGCTGAAAAACCGCGTGCGCAAACTGCTCGGCTTCCAACGCCTGGCTTACATCTGGCAACCCCTCAAGGCCACCCCTTCACCGGTGTGGCTGGCCGAATTCAAACGGGACATCGCATGAGCCAAGCCATTCTCCAGGTGCGGGATATCTCGCTGTCGTTCAAGGGGGTCAAGGCGATCAACGCCTTGTCCTTCGACGTGGCACGCGGCGAGATCTGCGCGCTGATCGGGCCCAACGGGGCGGGCAAGAGTTCGTTGCTCAATGTGCTCAACGGCGTGTACCGCTTCGACGCCGGCGAGATCGTCTTCGAAGACCAGCACTTCCACCGCATCGACCCGCTGGGCGCAGCGCGCCGGGGCATCGGCCGCACGTTCCAGAACAACGCGCTGTTCAAGAAGATGAGCGTGCTCGACAACATCCTCACCGGCCTGTCGCGCCATCAGCGCAGCAGCTTTATCGAACACGCCCTCGGCTTGCCCCGCGCGCGCCGCGAGGCCGACGCCTTCCGCGTGCGCGCCCAAGGCATTCTCGAATTTCTCGAGCTGCAAGCGCACCGCGATGTGCTGGTGGGCAACCTGTCCTACGGCCTGCAAAAGCGCGTGGAGTTGGGCCGCGCCTTGATCGCCGGGCCGAGCCTGCTGCTGCTGGATGAGCCCATGGCCGGGATGAACGCCGAGGAAAAACAGGAAATGGCGCGCTTCGTCGCCGACGTCAACCGCGACCTCGGCACCACCGTGGTGTTGATCGAACACGACATCGGCGTGGTCAT
Source organism: Pseudomonas sp. 18.1.10 (assembly GCF_024655625.1). Lineage (NCBI taxonomy): Bacteria > Pseudomonadati > Pseudomonadota > Gammaproteobacteria > Pseudomonadales > Pseudomonadaceae > Pseudomonas > Pseudomonas sp. 18.1.10. The sequence goes on along the minus strand of NZ_JANLGL010000119.1, from coordinate 5,660 downwards.
GGGCCTGTCCCACCATGTAGTGGTGCTCGACTACGGGCGCAAGGTCGGCGACGGCACACCCGCCGAGGTCCAGGCCGACCCCGACGTGATCGCGGCCTACCTGGGAGTGGCGCACTGATGACGTTCTTTCTGGAAACCCTGCTCGGCGGCCTGCTCGCCGGCACCATGTACTCGCTGGTCGCCATCGGCTTTGTGCTGATCTACAAGGCCAGCGGCGTGTTCAATTTTGCCCAGGGCGCGATGCTGCTGTTCGCCGCGCTGACCTTTGTCAGCCTGCACGACCAGGGCGTGCCGTTTGCCCTGGCGCTGTTGCTGACGGTGTTCGTGATGATCGCTGGCGCGCTGCTGATCGAACGCCTGGTGCTGCGGCCCCTGGTCAACCGTTCGCAGATCACCTTGTTCATGGCCACGCTGGGCCTGTCGTTCATTATCGAAGGCCTCGCCCAAGGCTTGATGGGCTCGCAGGTGCGCGCCTTGGATTTGGGCATCGACGACGTGCCGCTGTTTGTCGGCCCGCTGATGCTCAGCCAGTTCGACCTGATTGCGGCCGCCGCCGCAGTGGTGCTGGTGACGGTGCTGGCGCTGCTGTTCAACAAGACCCGCATCGGTGTGTCGCTGCGCGCGGTGGCGGATGACACCACGGCGGCGCTGTCCATTGGCATCAACCTCAACCGCATCTGGCAGATCGTCTGGGCGGTGGCTGGCATCGTCGGGCTGGTCGCCGGGCTGCTGTGGGGCGCGCGCCAGGGCGTGCAGTTCTCGCTGTCGCTGGTGGTGCTCAAGGCCCTGCCGGTGCTGATTATCGGCGGCTTTACCTCGATTGGCGGGGCAATTGTCGGCGGGCTGATTGTCGGCGCGGCCGAGAACCTCGCCGAGGTGTATATCGGCCCGCTGATCGGCGGCGGCATCACGCCGTGGTTTGCCTACGTACTGGCCTTGGCCTTCCTGTATATCCGCCCCGCCGGCCTGTTCGGCGAGCGCGCCATCGAGCGAGTCTGAAACCATGTCGATTCCTGTTGCGCAAGAAACCGCGCCGTTGTTGCTGATCCAGCGGCGCATCCCGTGGGGCCTGCTGGGTCTGTTGGCGCTGGCATTCATCGTGGTGCCGCTGTGGGGCAATGACTATTGGCTGAACGCGATCTTGATTCCGTTCCTGGTGCTGTCCCTGGCCGGGCTGGGTCTGAACCTGTTAACCGGCTACACCGGGCAAACCTCGGTGGGCGCTGCCGGGTTCATGGCGGTCGGCGCGTTTGCCACCTACGGGTTTTTGCTGCGCCTGCCGGAGCTGGGCTTGCCGGTGGCACTGCTCGGTGGCGGGATCATCAGCGCGTTGGTCGGGCTGCTGTTCGGCTTGCCCAGTTCGCGGATCAAGGGTTTTTACCTGATGGTCACCACGCTGGCCGCGCAGTTCTTTTTGGAATGGCTGTTCGTCAAATTCCCCTGGTTCTACAACTACGGTTCATCCGGGACCATCTCGGCGCCGAAGCTGGCGCTGTTCGGCCATGACCTCAACACGCCGCTGGGCCGTTACCTGCTGACGCTGGTCACGGTGCTGCTGCTGACCTGGACCGCGATCAACCTGGTGCGCAGCCAGGTGGGGCGCAACTGGATGGCGATCCGCGACATGGACACCGCCGCCGCCGTGGTCGGCATCCCGGTGGTGCGCTACAAGCGCCTGGCGTTTGCCGTCAGTTCGTTCTATCTCGGCATCGCCGGCGCGTTGTGGGCCTTTGCCTACCTGGGCACGGCCAGCGCCAGCAGCTTCGATATCAATCGCTCATTCCAGATCCTGTTCATCATCATTATCGGTGGCATGGGCAGCATCGCCGGCAACTTTGTCGGCGCGGCGTTTATCAGTTTGCTGCCGATTTTCCTCAGCCATGCCGGGCAGGCGCTGTTTGGCGGCTCGGTGGATGCGGGGCAGTTGCAGAACCTGCAGAAAATCATCTTTGGCGTGTTGATTATCGTGTTCCTGGTCAAGGAACCCGAGGGTTTGATCCGCCTGTTGCACAACCTGCGTGACCGTGTGCGGCAGTGGCCGCTGCGTTTCTAACTTCCCAAGAGAATCTTCCATGCGTGCATCCTTGAAACGTTCCCTGGCCGGCGCTGCGTTTGCGCTGGCCACCCTGGCCGGTGCTGTCCCCCAGGCAATCGCCTCGCCGGACCAGCAATTCATTCCCCTGGCCACCTACCGCGTCGGCGCCTATGCGTCCAGCGGCGTGCAGGTGTGGGCCGGGATGATCGACTACCTGCGTTATATCAACGAGGTCGAAGGCGGCATCAACGGCGTCAAACTGGTGTGGCAGGAATGCGAGACCGAGTGGACGGCGGAGAAGGGCATCGAGTGCTACGAGCGCTTCAAGAACGGCCTGGACGGCGCGCCGGTCGCGGTGTACCAGCCCAACGGCGCACCGGCGGCGTATGCTCTGAGCGAGCGCGCGGAAGTGGACAAGATCCCGCTTATCACCCTCGGTTACGGGCGCACCGAAGCCACCGACGGCACGGTGTTCCCCTACAACTTCCCGGTGATGCTGACCTTCTACAGCGAGGCTTCGACCCTGGTGAACTACATCGCCCAGCGTGAGGGCGGGTTCGACAAGCTCAAGGGCAAGAAGATCGCCACGGTCTACCACGACTCGGCCTACGGCCGCGAAACCCTCGGCCCGCTGAAGTTGCTGGCGGAAAAATACGGCTTTGAAAATATCCAGATTCCCGTAGCCGACCCGGGCAACGAACAATCCGCACAGTGGCGCCAGGTGCGCCAGGCCAACCCGGACTGGGTGTTCCTGCGCACCTGGGGCGTCTCCACCCCGGTGGCGGTGAAGACCGCCGCGCGCTTCGGCTTCCCGGTGGACCATATCATCGGCGACATCTGGGCCAGCTCCAGCGAAGACGTGTTGCCCGCTGGTGCTGCCGCCAAAGGCTACCTGGCGCTGACGCCATACCCGGCCGGTGCCGAGTTCGAGATCCACAAACGCCTCAAGCAATCCATCCTCGACAAGGGCCACAGCGACCTCAAGGACCTGAAAAACTTCGGCAGCGTCTACTACAACTCCGGCCTGGTGAACGCCGCCGTGGCGGTGGAAGCGATCCGCACCGGCCAGGCCAGGTTCGGCAAGCGCCCACTCAATGGCGAAGAAGGCCGCTGGGGCCTGGAACACCTGAACATCGACGACACGCGCCTCAAGGACATGGGCTACCTGGGCCTGATGCAAAACCTCAAGCTGTCGTGCCGCGACCACGAAGGCGGCGGCTCGGCGCGTGTGCAGCAATGGGACGGCGCCAACTGGACGCTGGTCAGCGAGTGGATCGCTGCCGACCGTGCACTGCTGCGCCCGCTGATCGATGAAAAATCCGCAGCCTTTGCCAAGGAAAAAGGCCTGACGCCGCGCACCTGCACCGGGGATGAATAAACCATGAGCCAGCCCGCCGCTGAATCCGCCAGCCCGTCGCTGTTGGCGGTCAACGACATCGAAGTGATCTACGATGGCGCCATCCTGGCGGTAGCCGGGGTTTCGCTGCACGTACCCAAGGGCGCCATCGTCGCCTTGCTCGGCGCCAATGGCGCCGGCAAGAGCACCACGCTCAAGGCGATCTCCGGGCTGGTGCGCGCTGAGCGGGCCGAGGTCAGCCGTGGGCGCATCGAGTATGCCGGGCGCGACCTGGCCGGCATCGATCCCAGCCAGCGCGTGCGCCAGGGCATGGTCCACGTGCTGGAAGGCCGCCATGTGTTCGGCCAACTCACGGTGGAAGACAACCTGCGCAGCGGCGGCTTTGTGCGACGCCTGAGCCGCAAGGCCTTGGAGCACGACCTGGAACGTATCTACAGCTGGTTCCCGCGGCTGAAGACCAAGCGCCACACCCGCGCCGGGCTCACCTCGGGCGGCGAGCAGCAAATGGTCGCCATCGGCCGGGCGTTGATGACCCGTCCTACTTTGGTACTGCTCGATGAGCCGTCGATGGGTTTGGCGCCTATGATCGTGCAGGAGATCTTTGCGATCATCGCCCAGCTCAACCGCGAACAGCAGGTGAGCTTCCTGATCGCCGAGCAGAACATCAACGTCGCGCTGACCTATGCGTCCCACGGCTACGTGCTGGATACTGGCCGCGTGGCCTTGAGTGGCAGCGCCGCCGAGCTGTTGGCGCGGGGCGATTTGCATGACATTTACCTGGGTAAACAGTAAGGGCGAACAGGCATGACTGAATCCATCCGCAACGCTGATGTGCTGATCGTCGGTGGCGGGCTAAGCGGCACGATGCTCGCGGTGCAATTGCTGCGGTTGCCGGGCACGCGGCAGATCCTGGTGATCGAACCACGCGCCGAGCTGGGCCGTGGCGAGGCCTACAGTGCCGTTGAGCTGGGCCACACGTTGAACGGCAACGCCGCACGCATGAGCGTCGACCCGGACAACGCCGACGACCTGACCCAATGGCTCACCGCCTACATCGGCGCCGGCGGCTGGCCGGAGTCGGACCAGCAACACGTGCCCATCAGCGAGCTGTTCCCGCCCCGCGGGATTTTTGGCCTGTATGCGCAGCAGCGACTGGCCGAGGCCAAGGCGCTGTCGGCGTCCACTGTCGAGCATGTGCGTGGCGAAGGGGTGGATCTGCAAGTGGAGGACGACGGGGTGTTATTGACCCTCGCGGATGGCCAGCAACTGCGCGGCGCCTTTGCGGTATTGGCCACTGGCATGTTCCCGGCGGCGCGTACACCACAGACGCAATCCAGTGGCTTGAACGCAGCGGCGGTCGATCCCTGGGATGTGCAGGCCATGACGCAGATTGACCCGCAGGCCAGCGTGCTGATTATCGGTTCCGGGCTGACCATGGTCGATGCCGTGGTCTCGCTGGAACAGGCCGGCCATCGTGGGCCTATCGAGATTTTTTCCCGCCATGGCCTGTTGCCCCATGTGCGTCGGCAGCCGCCGGGCTGGGTGGATTTTCTCGCCGAGGACCACAGCCTGCGCAGCCCTCGGCAACTGCTGCGCGAAGTGCGTCGCCAATGCCGCATCGCGCAGGCGCAGGGCATCGATTGGCAGGCGCCGCTGGACACCGTGCGCGCGCATATCGGTCGGTTGTGGAGCCAGGCCAGCGAACGGGAAAAACGTCAGTTCGTACGCCATGTGCGGCCCTGGTGGGAAAGCCATCACCACCGCTCGCCGCCGTTGAGCGCGCAGTTGGTGGCGCGGTTGCATGAAGCGGGGCGGTTGCGGATTCGGGCGGCGTCGTTCAAGGGCTTGGAACCGTCGCCGCAAGGCGTGAGCATTCGCTTGCGCCATCGCGGCGAGCAGGCGATCACGCGGGTGTCGGGCGCGGCGCTGGTCAACTCCAGCGGCATCGAATACGACTGGCGCCGCGTGGCCCGGCCATTGCCGCAGCAACTGCTCAAGCGCGGGCTGATCCAGCCCGGGCCGTTGGCACTGGGGATTGCCGCGGATGCCAGTGGGGCGGTGGTGGATGCGCAGGGGCGGGTCAGTCGGCGGTTGTTTGCCATGGGGCCGCCGTTGAGGGGGCTTTGGTGGGAGAGTACAGCGGTGACGGACGTGGCACTGCAAGCCAAAGCGCTGGCCCTGAAGCTGGCAAAAATCTAACTGTGGAGTGGGGCTTGTGTGGGAGCGGGCTTGCTCGCGAATGCGGTGTGTCAGTCAAAGATGTATCCA
>NZ_JANLGL010000118.1:0-18873 GCF_024655625.1 Pseudomonas sp. 18.1.10 | reverse complement strand
GCAGAGTGTCAGTCACCCGATAAGTCACTGACACACCGCTTTCGCGAGCAAGCCCGCTCCCACACAAGCCAGCTCCCACATTGAACTGCGCTCGCTGTCAGAACTCGATGCGCACATCGCCTTTCGGCACGCTGCAGCACGACAGGATGTACCCCTCGGCTTCGTCTTCCTCGGTGATCCCGCCGTTGTGCTCCATCTCGACTTCGCCGCCCAGCTTCATCACCTTGCACGTCCCGCAGATCCCCATGCCGCAGGCTTTCGGGATCAACAAGCCCAGCTTGGCTGCCGCGGCGTGTACGGTTTCGCCGGGGGCGACGCGAATGCTTTTGCCCGAGGCAATGAATTCCACCTGGTGCAGGTCCGCCAGGTCGACTTCCGGTGCATCCGCAGCCTGTTCAGCTTGTTCCACCGCATCGGCACGGGCTTCCGGTGGCGTCGCACCAAAGGATTCCTCGTGATAACGCGCCATGTCGAAACCGGCGACTTCCAACAGGCGCTTCACCGCATTCATGTAGGGCGTCGGCCCGCAGCAGAACACTTCGCGCTCGAGGAAGTCCGGCACCATCAATTCCAGCATCTTGTGGTTCAGGTAACCGCGATAACCCGCCCACGGCTCGCCCAGGCCGTGTTTTTCACAGATCAGGTGCAGGCTGAAGTTGTCGATGCGCGACGCCATGTGCTCCAGCTCGCGGTGGTAGATGATGTCCTTGGGCGAGCGGGCGCTGTGGATAAACGTCATGTCGACATTAGCGTTGGTGTCGTAGAACCAGCGCGCCATGGACATCACCGGGGTGATCCCCACGCCGCCGCTGAGGTACAGCACTTTCGGGCTCGGGAAGTCGATGGCGTTGAACAACCCCACCGGCCCGTGCACCGCCAGTTCCTGGCCTTCGTGCAGCGTATCGTGCAGCCAGTTGGAGACCTTGCCGCCCGGTACGCGCTTGATCGTCACCGAGAAGCTGTACGGTACCGACGGCGAACTGGAAATGGTGTAGGACCGCATGATCGGCTGGCCTTCGATTTCCAGCTCCAGGGTGACGAACTGCCCCGGCTTGAAAAAGAACAGGATCGGCTGGTCGGCCATGAAACAGAAGGTGCGCACGTCCCAGGTTTCCTGGATGACTTTGACGCAACGGACGATGTGCCGACCATTGGCCCAGGTCTGGGTGGTTACCGGATTCAGGAAGCTGTTGGACATGCTGATTCTCCACTGCCGATGTTCGGCTTTATGGTGGCGATTCTGCGTAACGGCGCAAACGCCCATTTACCTATCTGCGACATTCACATACTTATCGCGACCAGCCCCCAACGACCGGGGGTTGCGCGTCGGGAACAGATTGGGGCATGTCGCCCATGGATAAGGTTCGACGCATCGGCGGCCCCACACTCGCTCCCAACAACGACGCTTTCTTTACGCCTTGCACTGCACTAACCGTAGCCACTATTCGCCGGCCACACAGAATGGCCATGAGGACACACACGATGGACGTCACCGCAACCTTAAGCTTGGGCGATCCGCTGGAACCCGCACGCAAGGCCACCGCGCAAATGCTGCAAGAGCGCGAGCGCACCTTCTCGCTGCCACAGCCGTTTTACTCTGATGAGCGGCTGTTCGATATCGACATGCAGGAGATCTTCCAGAAAGAGTGGTTGATCGCCGGCATGACCTGCGAGATCCCTGCCAAGGGCAACTACCTGACCCTGCAAGTGGGCAAGAACCCGATCATCGTGATCCGTGGCGCCGAAGGCGTGGTCCATGCATTCCACAACGTCTGCCGCCACCGCGGTTCGCGCTTGTGCACCAGCGACAAGGGCAAGGTCGCCAAACTGGTCTGCCATTATCACCAGTGGACCTACGAGCTGGACGGCCGCCTGCTGTTCGCCGGCACCGAGATGGGCGCCGACTTCGACATGAAGCAATACGGCTTGAAACCGGTGAACGTGAAGACCGCCGGTGGCTACATCTTCATCAGCCTGGCCGAGAACCCGCCGGCCATCGATGACTTCCTGTCGACGCTGAACCATTACATGGAACCGTATGACATGGAGAACACCAAGGTGGCGATCCAGACCACCTTGTTCGAAAAAGCCAACTGGAAGCTGGTGCTGGAAAACAACCGCGAGTGCTACCACTGCAACGCGTCGCACCCGGAACTGCTGAAAACCCTGCTGGAATGGGACGACGTCACCGACCCGCGCGCCGACCAGGCGTTCAAGGACCATGTCGCCGCCTCCGCTGCTGCCTGGGACGCCGAAAAGATCCCTTACGCCCACGCCAGCTTCGGCCTGCGCAACCGTATCGTGCGCATGCCGCTGCTCAAGGGCACCGTGTCGATGACCCTCGACGGCAAGCAGGGCTGCAAGAAGTTGATGGGCCGCATCCAGAACCCGGACCTGGGCTCGATGCGCATCCTGCACCTGCCTCATTCGTGGAACCACTGCATGGGCGACCACATCATCGTGTTCACCGTGTGGCCGATCAGCGCCCAGGAAACCATGGTCACCACCAAGTGGATCGTGCACAAGGACGCTGTCGAAGGCGTGGACTACGACGTGGAGCGCATGCGCCAGGTGTGGGACGCCACCAACGACCAGGACCGGCGCCTGGCCGAAGAAAACCAGCGCGGTATCAACTCCACGGCCTATCAGCCAGGCCCGTACTCCAAGACCTATGAGTTCGGCGTGGTGAACTTCGTGGATTGGTACAGCGAGCGCATGCTCAGCAACCTGGGCGCGGCGCCGGCGCCGTACCTCAAGGGTGTTGCCGTACACGAATAAAAATGTGCGAGCGGGCTTGTGTGGGAGCGGGCTTGCTCGCGAAAGCGGTAGATCAGTTGAACATGCATTGACTGACACACCGCCTTCGCGGGCAAGCCCGCTCCCACATTTGGATCTGCACACTGTTCAAAATCTAGCCAGACCGCCTCCAGCCCGCTAACCCCCTGCCCTCCAGCCTTTACCCAACAACTTATCCACAAAGACACCCACAGCAATTGTGGGCAACTGTGCTTGTCGTCCACAAATAACTGAAGAAAATCCGTGACTTATTCAAGTAGACGGTTTCAGGCAGACACTGGTCAATTTTTAACCATAACTCTGTAAGCAGCGAAAACCGTGGCCTGTAGCGGTACGCAAACACCTTATCCACAGAACCGCCAACAGACTTTGGGTGTAACTTTGGCTGCGCTGTGGAAAACCACGCCAAAGCTTCATAAACCAAGGCTTTCAGAGCTTTCATTCGCATTTACAGGCAAATTGGTCAATTTTTAATCATGTCGGCGAAAGCCTTTATCCATAAGGCCTGTAGCCAATAGCGAACATCTTATCCACAGAAGCGCCAACAGACTTTGGGGGCAAGTCCAGGTCCCTCGGCGTCCTTATCCACACAAAAACCACCCTAAAAACCGGCACTTAGCCTGGTTATTTTTCGTACAAGGGCCTGTAGCCGTTGATTCACGTGGCCTGTGGACAACCACGAACACCTTATCCACAGCCCCGCACACAGCGATTGTGGGTAACCGCGGCAACTGTACAAAAAACATACGGCATCTACACTTTCCCTTGCAGTTCATTTCACAAGCCTGGGTTAACGCGGAAGTCCTTGGCGGGATAACAGGAGACACAACGGTGATGCGGCAGGGTAAAACCAGCCATCACTGCGCCACAGGTTTTACGCTGATTGAATTGCTACTGACGCTGGCCCTGCTGGCCACGCTCGCGACAGTGGCTTATCCGCTGACGGCATTGATGGGTAAACGCGACCGGGAACTGGACTTGCAACGTTCGTTGCGGGAGATCCGCCGCGCCATCGATTCCTATAAAGAGGCCAGCGACGACGGCCGCATCGAAAAAAGCGTGACCGCCAGTGGTTACCCACCGACCCTGCACGTGCTGGTCGAAGGCGTCACGGATAAAACCAACCTGCAAGGCAACAAACTCTATTTCCTGCGCCGCATTCCACGCGACCCGATGTGCGAGTGCTCCGAGCTTGCGCCGGAAAAAACCTGGCAACTGCGCAGCTACAAAAGCACCGCCGACAACCCACAAGAGGGAGAGGATGTATTCGACGTTTCATCCCGCAGCCCCCGGGAGAGTTTGAATGGAACGTTATACAGCCAGTGGTGATCGGGGTTTTACCCTGATCGAGTTGCTGGTGGTCATGGCCATTATCGCCACCCTCATGACCCTGGTGACGCCCCAGTATTTCCGCCAGCACGCCAAGGCCCAGGAAACCGTGTTGCGCCACAACCTGTCGGCCATCCGCCAGGCGCTGGACCAATACCGCGAAGACCACGGCGCCAACCCCGACTCCCTGCAAGCCCTGGTGGATAAACGCTACCTGCGCGAGGTGCCCAAGGACCCGGTGACCGGCAGCCGCGACACCTGGCAACTGCAACCCTCGGACGAACAAGGCCTGGGCGACGTGCGCAGCGGTGCGCCCGGCACGGCCAACGACGGGAGCGCCTATGCCGACTGGTAAACAGCGCCAGCACGGCTCGGTGTTCATGGGCATGTTGGTGACGGTGGCGGTGGTCGCCGTGATGCTGATGGAAGTGGGCACGCTGTGGTCCAGCGTGTTGCAGCGCGAGCGGGAGTTGGAACTGCTGGCGCGGGGCAATGAGATACGCCGGGCAATTGGGTTGTATTACCGGGAGGGCAATACCTTCCCCAAGACACTCGAAGACCTGGTGCTCGACCGCCGCCAGCCAACGACCCAGCGCTACTTGCGCAAGGCCTACGACGATCCGCTGACCGGCACTGCCGACTGGGGGGTGGTTGAAGGACCGGGCGAAACCCTCATGGGTGTGTTCAGCAAGGCCAAGGGCACGCCGTTCAAACAAGGCAATTTCTCAGCCATCAATCAAGGTTTTACAGGGCAAGGTAGTTATCAAGGGTGGGTGTTTCTGTATGGCTCTGTACAGAGTAACCCTCTAACCCGCACCGCTCCCGTGGGAGATGAGCTGAACCGATGACATGAATGCATTTACACAACTGATCGTTCCAGCAGTTCGGAACTTGTTTATCTGAATTGAAGGTGGAATTGAGCATGAACAACTTATTTAGATATATGAGTGTGTTTCAAAAGTACTTGCTGACAGCCTGTATGTTGATGCCCATACAGACCGTTTTTGCCCATGGCGATGTGGACGGTTCACGGCCTGACAAGTGTAGTAAGGGACTGAACACTAACTGTGGGGGCGCACAATGGGAGCGACAAAGCACAGGCGAAACCTACAAGGGCTTTCCCAATGGCCAAGGCGGCGCACCAGGGCAAGGACCGATTGATGGCGAAATTGCCAGCGGCAGCAATGACCGCTTCGCGCCTTTGGACGCCCAGACAGCCACTCGATGGAATAAAACGGATGTTTCAGATTTGAATATCTCGTTCACATGGACTTTTACCGCGCCACACCCGGCCACCATGTATGAGTACTTCATTACAAAAAACGGCTGGAATCAGAACCAACCCCTCACACGTGCGTCATTCGACTCCGCACCTTTCTGTAGCATCAACGCGGGCAACGTGGTGCCTGCCACGGGTCTCACTCACAACTGCGTGATTCCCCCAGGCAAGAGTGGCTACCACGTTATTCTCGCGAAGTGGACCGTTGGTGACACCCCGATGGCATTTCACAAACCCATTGACGTGAACATCGAGATCGGGCCAGGCGTACCTGGCATGAAAAAGATCGGCACTATTTTGCCCGTAGACACCTTACTGCCCGGAGATTCGGTTAAGGCGCGTGCGTTCACCAGTTCTGGAGAAAGCCAGACTTATACCGTTTCGACCACTATCGGAACGCCAGAAGAAGGGATGCAGGAGCAATGGCCTCGTATTCTCGCGAAAAAATTCAATGACACTCAAACATTAGTCAAAGCAGGCAAGCCTCAAGCCGATGGAACGATTGTTCCCGAAAGCGGTGAAAATGATATTTACGCCGCCCCGGCAAGTTTGATAACTCATTACGAAATAGAGAAAGACATCAAGGAAAATCCTAATGCGCGCATGGCCATATCCGCACTCCCTGCTGAAAACAAACTAACCGATGGGAAATATGATCTGAAATTCACCGTCATTGCCAACCCAACAATGAACGTGGAAGCCACGTTATTTGATGCTGCCAACAAAGCAGTAGGGACAGCCAAAGGCGTTGTAGGCAACACAGGAGCCTGGCTGGATATGGCTATCCGTTCTCAGCCTGGGCTGCATACGCTCATTGCGACAGGAACAACCGAAGATGGCCGGACTTCACGCCAGTCCTCAGCCCCTCTCACACTGACCGGCACGGGTGAACCGCAAAAATATGACTTCGTATTCCCTGATCAACTGAAGTCATACAAAGCTGGAACCCTCGTACTTCAACCCAAAAATGGCAAGATCTACGAATGCAAGCCGGGAGGCGTCTCCGGATGGTGCACGATATGGACGCAGAGTGCGACCCAGTATGAGCCAGAATTCGGATCTAATTGGCAGGATGCTTGGATTGCCAAATAAGCACACCGACAACTCCATATAGGACATATCGTAAACATTGAAGCGTCGCGAGAACCTCGCGGCGCTTTTCCAAAAAGGCTTGTTATTCACAATAACGATATAGAAAAGTGCCAATCGTTATAGGGTGCCCTTCGGCGCCGTATATCGACCGACGCTACAGTTGGAATAAGTACTGGTTCTAACGCAGTTCTACCGGCGGTGCCCGCCTAAAATCCGGGCCGGAAGAGTTACACACAACCGCCGGGTATCGCCATGCGCACACGCTCGCTTATCCACAACCCCCAACACGGCTTCACCCTGCTGGAGCTGCTGGTCGTCCTCCTCATCATCGCCCTCCTCGCCGGCTACGTCGGCCCGAAGATGTTCGACCGCCTCGAACTGGCCAAAGTCCAGACCGCCCAAGGCCAGATGAAGGCCCTGGCGGATGCCTTGAACCAATACCGCCTCGACACGGGCAACTACCCCGACGAGACCCTTGGCCTGAACGCACTCACCACCCGCCCGGCCAACGCGAACAACTGGCAGGGGCCTTATCTGAAGACGTTGCCCCCCGATCCGTGGGGCAACCCGTACCTGTTCAAGAACCCCGGTTCACCGCCCAACGACGCAGAGATCATTTCGCTCGGCCGAGACGGCAAGGCCGGCGGGGAGAACACCTACGCCGATATCGTGTACGGCCTGTGACATGCGCAGGCTGCTGCTGGCCCTGACCCTGGTGTGCCTCGCGGGCACCACCCAGGCCAATTGCTGGCAATTGGCGGCCAGCCGTTATCACATCGACCCACTGTTGCTGTACGCCATTGCCAAGGTCGAGTCCGGCCTCAACCCTCGCGCGCGCAATATCAACGGCGATGGCAGCCAGGACATCGGCCTGATGCAAATCAACACGCGCCACTTGCCCGCCCTCGCGCAGTTCGGCATTACCGAGCGACATTTGATGACCCAGCCCTGCACCAGTGTGATGGTCGGCGCGTGGATTCTGGCCGGGTTCATTCAAGAAAAGGGCTACGGCTGGCAAGCCGTCGGTGCCTACAACGCAGGGGCAAAACCTGGCCGGGATGAGCGTCGCACCCGCTATGCGCTGGCGGTATGGCGCTACTACGGCGAGTTGCTGCAGCAACGCCAGCAGCTGGCGAGGCAAACCCCATGATCGACATCGACGCCCGCATCATCCGCGATGGCCATTTGCAGACCCTGCGTCTGCAAGCTGTCGACGTGACCCAGGCCCGCCAGCAACTGCAAGCCGCAGGTGCCCACGTCATCTCGCTCAAGGCCCGGCGCCAACTCGCCTTGCCCAGCCGCCGCGCGAAGTTCGCCCTGGGCCTGTTTATCCAGGAGCTGGTGGTGTTGCTGGACGCCGGCCTGGTGCTGGTGGAGGCGGTGGAAACCCTGCGCGACAAGGCGCCACCCGGGATCAACCGGCAGGTCATGGCTGATTTGCTCGCGTCGATGTACGAAGGCAATTCATTGTCCAGGGCGATGCAGCTCAAGCCCCAGGTGTTTCCCGAGCTGTTGATCGCCACCGTGGCCTCGTCCGAACACAGCGGCCAACTGGCCGTGGCGCTACGGCGTTATCACCATTTCGAAGCGCACCTGGAGACGGTGAAAAAGCGCGTGAGCGGCGCGCTGATGTACCCCTTGGTGGTGCTCAGCGTAGGGGCGTTGATCTTGCTGTTCCTGTTGTTTTTCGTGATTCCGCGCTTCGCCTCGGTGTTCGACGCGGTGGCCGATCTGCCCGCCACCGCGCGCTTTATGGTGGGGTGGGGCGCGCTGGTGGATACCCGCGGCACCGAGCTGTTGATCGGCGTGGTGCTGGCGATTGTCGCGCTCGTGGTGCTGTTTCGCAGCGCCGCGTTCAAGCGCCGGGTCGCCGATCTGTTCTGGAAAATCCCCAGCCTCGGCGCCCAGCGCACGCTGTTTATCCTCGCGCGCTTTTATCGCACCGCCGGCATGTTGCTGATGGGCGGGATGCCAGTGGTCACAGCGGTGCAAATGTCCGGTGCACTGCTGCCCACCGAGCGCCAGACTGACCTGCGCCACGCCATCAGCGATATCCAGGCCGGCCAGCCGCTGTCCACGTCCCTGGCGCGCCATCAACTGACCACCGCTGTCGCTGAACGCCTGCTGCGCGTCGGCGAGCAAAGCGGCGAATTGGCGGCCATGTGCGAGCGCATTGCGCAGTTTCACGACGAAGCGCTGGAACGCGCCATCGAGCTGTTCAGCAAGGTTTTCGAACCGTTGCTGATGTTGGTGGTGGGCGGGCTGATCGGCCTGATCGTGTTCATGCTGTACATGCCGATTTTCGAACTGGCCGGGTCCATACAGGGGTAGTGCCATGAGCGAACAGACACGCCAATGGCAAGCGCTGGCAGAGCAGCGGTCAATGTCCTTGGCCAACTACCTGCTGGAAGTGCTGCACAACAGCCCCGATCAATTGCGCAGCATCGCCGCGCCGCTGGGCTTGATCGCCATCGAGCCCGGCTACCTGGAACAGCACTGGCGTTTCGACGTGTTGTCACTGCCCCTGGCGTTGCTCCACAACGTGCTGCCCGTGGACTATCAGGGCCGCACCTGCCTGGTGCTGGGCGAGCCGTTTGCCCAGGCCAACCGGCACTGGATCCAGGCCTCCCCCAACCTGCGCCAACTGCCGCTGGCCATGAGCCTGCCGGACGCGGTCAAGGCCCAACTGAAACTCGCCGAAACCAGCCAGCGCGTCATGCAGCCCTTCGGCGCAGGCGACGAAAACGCCCGCGTCGGCCAGGCCGCCGAGGAAATTTCCCTGAGCAGCATTGCCCGCGACGACAACCCGGTGGTGCGCCTGGTCAATTCGATGCTGTTCGACGCCTTGCAAAGCCGCGCCAGCGATATTCATGTGGAAACCAACCCCGAAGGCCTGGAGATCAAGTACCGCATCGACGGCGTGTTGCAAAAGATGGGCAACGCCAGCGGCCTGGACATGGCCGAACAGGCGCTGTCACGGATCAAGGTGCTGTCGGAACTGGATATCGGCGAACGCCGGGTGCCCCAGGACGGGCGGTTCAAGATGAAAATCCAGGGCCGCGAGGTGGATTTTCGCGTGTCGATCATGCCCAGCATCCACGGCGAAGACGCGGTGCTGCGCATCCTCGACAAGTCCCAGCGCGGCGAATCCCTGAGCCTGGAAAGCCTCGGCCTGGCCGCTGACACCATCGCGCGTATTCGCGTGTTGGCCCGCGAGCCCTACGGTATGTTGATCGTTACCGGGCCTACGGGCAGTGGCAAATCCACCACCCTGTATGCCGCACTCACTGAAATCAACACCGGGGAGCAGAAGATCATCACCATCGAGGACCCGGTCGAATATCACCTGGCCGGGGTGACGCAGATCCCGGTCAACGACAAGAAGGGCCTGACGTTCGCCCGTGGCCTGCGCTCGATCCTGCGCCACGACCCCGACACGATCCTGGTGGGGGAAATCCGTGATGGCGAAACCGCTGGCATCGCCGTGCAAGCCGCCTTGACCGGGCACCGCGTGCTGACCTCGTTGCACGCCAACAGCGCCTTCAGCGTTCTTGAGCGTTTCAGCTACATGGACGTCGATGCCCACAGCGTGGTGGAAGCCCTCAACGGCGTAGTCGCCCAACGCCTGGTGCGACGCATCTGCCCGGATTGTGGGATCAGCACCAAACCCGATGCAGAAATCGCCCGGCTCGCCCACTTGACCAGCACCCAGCTCAAGCAGGGCCACTACCGCATCGGCAAAGGCTGCGAAGCCTGTCGCCACACCGGCTATCGCGGGCGGATCGCCCTGGCGGAAGTGCTCAACATGACCGACAGCATCAAACAAGGCCTGCTCGACCGCAGCTCCGCATCCACCTTGCGCGAGCTGGCGCGTGAAGCGGGGCACGAGTTCATCCGCGAAATCGCCCTGGCCCATGCCGCCCGGGGGGAGACCACGCTCAAGGAGATCCACCGTGTCATTTCCCTTTACTGAACATGTGGTGTGGTTGCACAGCGGCGGTGCCACCTGGGCTGCCCGCCCACGCTGGCGGGGTGCAACCGTGTGGCGCGCGGAACAGGCCGGCGAGCCGTTGGCGGCCTGTGCGCAATTGCTGGAGCAGGCACCGCGCGGGCGCGTGCGGTTTCTGGACCGGGCCAGTGTGCTGCTGGGCTTTCCCCATGTGCAGTACCTGATGCTGCCATGGCAAACCGGCCTGCATCGCCAGGCTGACTGGCAAGGGTTCGCCGAAGCCGCGTTCAACCAGCAGGCCGGGATGAGTACCGAGGGCTGGCAGGTGCAGGTCGCCCACAGTGCCTTCGGCCATGACCGCCTCGCGGTGGCGATCCAACGCGATCTGCTGCAAGACCTGCGCGACCTGTTCAAGCTGGCGCGCTTGCCCCTGCTGACCTGCACCCCGCTGCTCACGGCCGTGGCCCAGCGCTACTGGCGATACCTGCCCGAAGACTGCGTGCTGGCGGTCCCCGAATCCGACGCCCTCAGCTGCCTCTATCGGCAACAGGGCGCGCCGGCCCAGGTGTGCGTGCTGCCCACCCAACCCGACAGCCAGTTGAGCGACAACCTGTTCACCGCCGACCTGCTCACGCAGCGCAGCGCGGCGGCCACGCTGATTGTCGCCAACCGCCCTGTCGCGCCATGGCTGGGGCCGTTGCATCCCTGGCTGGAGGACGCCCCCGTATGAAACCCTGGCTCGCCAATGCCTGGCAGCTGCTGCGTACGCCCCCTGCGCCCACGGTTGATTTCCAACGCGCCAACGCGCCCCTTCGGCCACTGATCGGCGTGTTGTGGCTGGTGGCGCTCGTGCTCCTGTTCAACACCTGGCAGCACTGGCAGCGCATGGAGCAACAGCAACTGCACACCGATGAACTGGAGCAGCAGTTCATCCAGTTGACGCGCCGCCAAGAGCAGTTGATCCAGGCCGCGATTCGCCTCTCTCCGCAACAAAAACAGCAACTGGCCGCGTTTTCCCGACAAGCGATCACGCCCTTCCCGCTGATGGACGCCGTAGCCCGGGCCTGGTCCGCAGACATCGCCCTGACGCGGGTGGAGGTCAACACCCAGACCCAGCTGTTGCTGTTGGAACTTGAAGCCAAGGCGCTGGGCGATGCGTTCCGCTTTGTCGAACGGCTCAAGGCCCAACCCGGGGTCCATGTGCACTTGCAACAGAGCGCGCGCAAAGCCAACGACCCGCAGCACCCCGTGCAGGTCAAGCTTGCCGTTGGCACGGGGTAAGCCACCTATGGACACGTTGACCCGCCACCTGCCGCGCTTGCGCTGGTACCTGCTGCAATGGCAGCAGAGCCTGGGCTTCTGGGGCCTGCTGGCGTTGATCCTGATGGCCGCAGCGCTGGTGATCGATGCCACGGTGGTGCACCCGGCGAGCATCGCCGACAGCCAGCGGCGCCAGGAACTGCAAGCCGCTATCGCCGAACAGCCCCAGGATGTTCAAGTCACTGAACCTGCGGTGGTGGACGAGATGCCCAGCGCCGCTGACTTCGCCCCACGCCTGGAAAAGCTGCTGGACACCCTCGGCCGGCGCGGTTTCATCGTCGACCAAACCACCCTCGCCTACTCCGTCCCCGGCGATATCGGCCTGCAACGCCTGGACGTGGAGATCCCCCTCTCCGGCCCCTACAGCCTGTTGCGCGAAGCCTTGGCAGATGCGGCGCAAGAACCAGCGGTGCGCATCGAAAGCCTGACCCTGGAACGCAAGGAAATCGTCAGCGGCTTGCTGAGTATCAACCTCAAGGTCAGCGTACTGGGGGTGATGGAATGAAACTGCCGCTGTATTTGCGCGTGCTGTTGCTGCTGACCCTGGTCGGCTGCGGCTGGCTGTTCTGGCAGGACACCCCGGAGAACCCCGCCCCCCGGCCCAGCGCGGCCGTGGTCAAGCCCGCCGAGCCTGCGCCGGCGCCAACGCCCGCGCCCCAACCGGGAACAGCGATCGACCTGTTCCCAGCCCAGTCCTGGACCCCACCACCGCCGCCGGCCGCCGTGGATACCGCGCCGCCCAAACCGCCGCCGCTGCCCTTCACCGTCAGCGCGCAATGGCGTTACGAGCACCAGGGAAAAATCGTCGTACTGCGCGGCAACGGCACCCAGTACACCCTGTGCAACCGCTGCGCGGTGCCCGGGCGCATCGTGCCGGGCAAGATGCTCGACGCCCACTACCGGCTGGACAAACTCACCGACACCGCCGTGGTGCTGACCTACCTGCCGCTCAAGCATGTCAGCACCCTGCGCCTGGACCACCAATGACCGGGCAAGGATACGATCATGACGAGACGTACGTGGATTCCCCTGAGCCTGGCGCTGCTGCTCCATGGCTGTGAGACCCAACGGGCGCTCAAGCACAGCGATGAGCTACGCCAACAGGGCGATATCGTCAGGTCAGTCGAAGTGTTGCAAGCCGAAGCCAAGCAATCGCCTGACGACATGCAATTGCGCACGGCGCAATTCGGCAAGCTGGAACTGCTGGTTGCCCAATACAGCCGCGAGGCCAGCACCGCGCTGATGCGCGGCGACGACGCGGCGGCCATCCGCGCCCTGGAAACCATCCTCAAATACGACCCCGGCAACCTCGGCGCGCGCCAGGAAATCCAGAGCATCCAGGCCATGAAACAACTGCGTCCGCAGCTGGCGCGGGCCTATGAGATGAAACGCGCCAACCCGGTAGAGGCGCTCAACCTGGTGCGCCAGATCATCGCGCAAAAGCCCAACTACCGAGAGGCCCTGGACTTTCGCAACGCCCTGACCCGCGAACTGGTGAGCGCCGATTACCTCAGCGCAGACCTGTCCGACGCCATGCGCAAACCCCTGAGCCTGGAGTTCAGCTCACAGAGCCTGAGCACGATTTTCGAAACCATCGCGCGCTTGTCGGGGGTCAACTTTGTCATCGACAAGGACGTCAACCCCAGTGCGTCCGCCAGTATGACGGCCAGCCGCACCACCGCCGAAGATGCCCTGAACCTGCTGCTAACCACCCAGGGCCTGGAGAAGAAAATCCTCAACAACAACACCATCCTGATCTACCCCCGGCGGCCGGACAAAGAACGCGAATACCGCGAACTGGCGGTGCGCACCTTCTACCTCAGCCATGGCGACGCCAAGGTCGTCGCCGCCGAGATCAAGCAGGTGCTCAAGCCCAAGGAAGTGCTGGTGGATGAGCGCTTGAACGCGGTGATCGTACGTGATGGGCTCGACACCCTGAGCGCCGTGGAGAAGATGGTCGAGGCCATTGATATCGCGCAGTCGGAAGTGACCATTGATATCCAGGTGCTGGAGGTCAGTCTGGCGGATGAGTTGAACCTGGGCATCAAGTACCCGGAGAGCGTGGGGGTGTCGGTGGGCAACCTGGCCAACGTGCCCGCCGGGCTGGCGGGCGTGCCCCTCAGCGCATTGCGCGGGATCAATGGTGACAACATCCTGCTGGACTCGGGGAGCACCTCGGCGCGCATCAATATGCTGCAACGCAGCGGCAACACCGTGACCCTGGCCAACCCCCGGGTGCGGGTGCGGAACCGCGAAGAGGCGTCGGTGAATATCGGCGACAAGATCCCCGTCGTCACCACGACCACGGCCAACCAGATCACCACATCATCGGTGTCTTACCAGGACGTAGGGCTGCAAATCACCGTCAAGCCGATCATCAGCCTCAGCGATGAGGTGAACCTGGAATTGAATGTGGAAATGAGCCACATCACCAAGCGCATCGAAGCAACGGACAGTGTGCCGGCGACGTTCGAACTGGGGTCCCGCGCCACCAAGACCCTGCTGACCGCACGCAACAACGAAACCCAGATTGTCTCGGGCCTGATCCGCACCGCCGACATCGACGAAGGCTCGGGGCTACCCTGGTTGAGCCAAATCCCCTGGATTGGCAAGAAGCTGTTTGGCACCAACAAAAGCACCCAGCAGAAAACCGAGATCATCCTGCTGCTGACGCCGAGAATCGAACGCAACCTGGACCTGCCGATCTCGCAGATCAGCACCTTCCACAGCGGCACCGAGGCGCGCAGCTCGACGGAAGGCATGATCCTGCGGGATACCACCGAGAAGATGATCCTCAAGCCCACCGGCGGCGACCCGACGCCTGCGCTGCCGCCGCCGATGCAACAGCCGGATGCCAACTGGGCACCGCTGCCGCCACCGTTGCCGGAGTTGGTGCCCAAGCCTGTGCCTGTGCCGACACCTCAGGCGCCCCAGACACAGTGAAAATCCAATGTGGGAGCGGGCTTGCTCGCGAATGCGGTGGATCAGTCGGTCAATTGGTTGACTGACACACCGCATTCGCGAACAAGCCCGCTCCCACACTTGATTTTCTGCGCTGTCGGGTTAGCGCACGACGCCCTCTTCCACCAACAACTTGAGGATCGCCTGGGCGCCCTCTTCCGCGCTCACGCCCTTGAGCACTTGCCCACCGCCGCCACTGGCTTTGGCCGTCGCCGCCTTCATCCGGTCCGCACCGCTCTTGGCCTTGATGACCTTCAGGCGCTTGGGCCGAGGCTTGGCCGGTTGCAGCACGGCGTCGGTGAACAACCCGTCCTCTTCCACCTCGACCTCATGGGCCGCCAACTCACCCCGTTGCGCCGGCCCGTAGGCACTTTGCCGTGGCTTGGGCGCGGCGTTGTCCACGGTGGCGAGGAACGGCAGACGCACCTTCAACCGCCGCCGCTGCCCGCGCGGCAACGCTTGCAGCACATGCGCCACGCCGCCGTCGATGGACTCCACTTGCGCCAGCCCGACAATCAACGGCCAGCCCAATTGTTCGGCGAGCAAAAACGGCAACATGCCCGAGCCCTCACCGGTTTCCGCCTGGCTGCCGGCGAGCACCACGTGGGCACCGGCATCGCGCAGGTAGTCGCTGAGCACCGGCAACGCATCGCTGCCCGCCGGTTGTTCCAGCACATGCAATTGCGGCAGGCCCATGCCCAGGTAACTGCGCAGGGTCGGCTCGTTGATATTGCCGGCGTGCAGCACCTGCAACTGATCCCCCGCCATCTGCAAACCCAGCTCGACCGCGCGCGCGTCCTGCTCGGCGCGGCGTGGGCGCCCGGAAGTGGGGTGGGCGCCGATGGACACCAGGCTGATTACATTCGTGGTCATGGCCAACTCCTTAAGCCGCATCGCGCTTGGCGCCGTTGCGGTAGGTTTCTACCGCAGCGATCAAGGCTTGCAAGATTGCGGCGCTGTCGCCGATCACCGACAGGTCGGCACGCTTGATCATGTCGCAACTCGGGTCGAGGTTGATCGCCACCACCTTGTCGCAGGCACCGATGCCTTGCAGGTGCTGGATCGCCCCGGAAATACCCACCGCCACGTAGACCCGCGCGGTGACCCAGATGCCACTGGCGCCAACCTGGCGGTCACGGGCCATAAAGCCATCGTCCACCGCCACCCGTGACGCGCCTTCGGTGGCGCCGAGGGCGGCGGCGGTCTGGTGGAACAGCGCCCAGTCCTTCACGCCATTGCCGCCGGAGAAAATGAATTCGGCTTCGGCCATCGGAATCGCTGCCGGGTCCACCGCCACCGCGCCGAGGTCTTCGATACGCGGCAGGCTGCGTGCCAGGCCTGTGGATAACTCCACGGGCAAAACTTCGTGACGGGTTTCGCTGACCGGCTCCGCGCACTCCACGGCAGCGAGGATCAGGCGCGGCAGCGGCCGGGCCAAGTCTTCCTGGCCCGCGCCGGCACGGCCGATGCACTCGTCACCCTTGATCTGCCACACGCGCGTCGCCGGGCGTTCCTTGAGGCTGGCGGCAAAGCGCCGACCCAATTCGCCGCCGCCGCTGCGGCTGTCCGGCAGCAACCAGTGGCGTGGGTTGAACTGGTTATCCACAGCCCGCAGACCTTGCACCCGTTGTTCCGGTGCATAACCGTCGAACTCATGGCCCTCCAGCACCAGCAGGCGATCGACACCGGCCGTGGCAAACGCGCTTTCCTTATGCTCGCCAAACACCACCGCCAGCACCGCGCCGTCACTGCCGGCGAGTTGGCGGGCGAGGCCGAGCAAGTCGCGGTCGTGGCTGCTCAGGCGGCCACCGACCATGTCCGGCACCACGTTGATGTAGAACGCCGGCGCGGCAACCTGATGCAGCGGCAACTGCACTTCCACCGCCGCCGTGCGCTTGGCCGCGCCGCCCTGCTGGGCGCCGCTGCGGTCGATGCGCTTGATCCCGTTGGGGCCGATAAAACCGACGCCATGGACGTTCTTGCGGATGACGCCGTTGGGCCCCATCCAACTGTGTTGCACCGGTTGCATCGCCGCATGCAGCGGGTGCAGGCGGTTGCGGGCGATCCATTCAGCCCGGGGGTCGCGGCGGATAATGTCGCTCATCAGTGCACCTCCGCAGGTTCACGCTTTAGGGGGGCTTTGGCTGGCGCAGCGTCTTCCAGCAACGCATCGGCCACCAGTTCCGCGATGTCCTTAATCAGTGGACGCGGTTCGACTACGCCCTCAAGCATCGCCGTGCACTGTGGACAACCCACCGCCACCAGTTCGGCGCCGGTTTCGCGGATGTCTTCCATGCGCATATCGGGAATGCGTTGCTTGCCCGGAATGTCGGTGATCGGCGCCCCGCCACCGCCGCCGCAGCAGCGTGAACGGAAGCCCGAGCGTTGCATCTCCTTGACCTCGATCCCCAGCGCGCGCAGCACCTGGCGCGGCGCCTCGTATTCGCCGTTGTAGCGGCCCAGGTAGCACGGGTCGTGATAGGTCACGCTGTTGCCCTTGTGCTGGCCCAGGTTCAGCGCGCCCTCGCCGATCAGTTCGGCCATGAAGGTGCTGTGGTGCTGCACCACGTAGTTGCCGTTGAAGGCGCCGTACTCGTTTTTCAGCACATGGAAACTGTGGGGGTCGCAGGTGACGATGCGCTTGAAACTGTACTTGGCCAGGGTCTGGATATTGCGCGAAGCGAGCAACTGGAAAGTCGCTTCGTCGCCCAGGCGGCGGGCCACGTCGCCGCTGTCGCGTTCTTCCAGGCCGAGCACGGCGAAGTCGACATTCGCCGCCTTGAGCACTTTGACGAAGGCACGCAGGGTGCGTTGGTTGCGCATGTCGAAGGCGCCGTCGCCGACCCAGAACAACACGTCGGCGGAGCCTTTTTCACTGAGCAACGGCAGGTTCAAATCCGCCGCCCAGTTCAAGCGACCGCCCGGGGCAAAACCGCCGGGGTTGTCGGTGGCGATGAGGTTTTCGAGGACTTCCGCGCCTTTGTTCGGCGTGGCGCCTTTTTCCAGGGTGAGGTGGCGGCGCATGTCGACGATGGCGTCCACGTGCTCGATCATCATCGGGCACTCTTCCACGCAGGCGCGGCAGGTGGTGCAGGACCACAGGGTCTCGGCGTCCACCAAACCGTTGACGATCGGCTGGTGCGGGTTGCCGCTGTGTTCGCCAATGGCCTTTCCTGGATACGGGCTGCCGGCGAACTTGGCATCGGTGCCACCGGCCAGGCCGACGACCATGTCCTGGATCAGCTTTTTCGGGTTCAGCGGCTGGCCGGCAGCAAAGGCCGGGCACGCGGCTTCGCACTTGCCGCACTGCACGCAGGCGTCGAAACCGAGCAGTTGGTTCCAGGTGAAATCCTTGGGTTTTTCCACGCCCAGGGGCGCGGTCTTGTCGCTCAGATCCAGCGGTTTCAAACCGGTGGAACGCCCGCCGCCGAAACGCTCGGCGCGGCGGTGCCAGGCCAGGTGCAGGGCACCGGCGAAGGCGTGCTTCATCGGGCCGCCCCAGGTCATGCCGAAGAACATCTCGCTCACGCCCCACAACACACCCACACTCAACAACGCCGCGAGCAGCCAGCCGCCGAAGTCCGCCGGCAGAATCCCGGCCACCGGCAAGGTCACCAGGAAGAAGCTCACCGAGAACGCCATCAGGCTTTTCGGCAGGCGCATCCACGGGCCTTTCGACAGGCGTGACGGCGGGTTGCGCCGCCGCAGGTAGACGAAGGTCGCGCCAACAAACATCAGCACCGAGGCCAGCAGCAAGGCGTAGCCGAGGAGGCGGTTGTGCAGGCCGAAGCCGTGCACGAGGATGGCGAGGAATGCCGACAGCACAAAGCCCAGCGCCGTGGCGACGTGGGTGTTGGCGATGTATTTGTCGCGGGCGACCACATGGTGCAGGTCGACCATGTAGCGCTTGGGCATGGCCAACAGGCCGCCCAGCAGGTCGACTTTGGACGCACGGCCACGGCGCCACATGTTTACCCGGCGCAGGGCGCCGAGGACGGCAAGGCCCAGGGCGGCAAACAATAAAATGGGAAGCAAGGTGTTCAACATGGTGAAGCTCCCAAAGACCACACAGGTCTACTGTGAAACTGGCCCTAAATGTGGGAGCGGGCTTGCTCGCGAAGGCGGTGTGTCAGCTGACGCATCCGGT
>NZ_JANLGL010000117.1:0-18972 GCF_024655625.1 Pseudomonas sp. 18.1.10 | reverse complement strand
AGCAAAAGATTTAGCGACTGACACTCCGCATTCGCGAGCAAGCCCGCTCCCACAAGGTCAGTCTTCTTGGGCAGGATTCAACCGCGCCCGCCGATTCTCCTGGAACCAATGCAACGCAATCAGAAACAGCGTCGGCACACCCAGCAGGCAGGTAATCAGGAAGAAATTGTGATAACCGAACTTCTCCACCATCACCCCCGAATACCCGCCGATCAGGCGTGGCAGCAGCAGCATGATCGAGCTGAGCAAGGCGTATTGGGTGGCGGAGAACTTCAGGTTGGTCAAGCTCGACAAGTAGGCGACAAACGCCGAGGTCGCCATGCCCGAGCTGAAGTTATCCAGGGAAATGGTGAAGATCAGCATCTGCAGGTCCGGGCCCATGTCGGCCAGCGCGACGAACAGCAGGTTGGTACCGGCCGAGAACACACCGCCGATAAACAGGATCGGCAGGATGCCAAACCGCACAATCAGCAAGCCGCCCATGCCGGCGCCGAGCAGGGTCATTATCAGGCCGAAGATCTTGCTGACCCCGGCAATCTGGTCCTTGGTAAAGCCCTGGTCGATGTAGAACACGTTGGCCATCACGCCCATCACCGTGTCGGACATGCGGTAGGTGGCAATCAGCCCGAGCAGCAACAGTGCCTGCCAGCGGTAACGCAGGATGAAGTCGTTGACCGGCGTCAGCACCGGCGCCAGGCCGCGGCGGCCCATGGCCGAGAGGCACAGTGCGGTGAGGGTGATATAAAGGATGGCCCGCAGGAACGCGCGGTCGTCCATCAGCAGGTCCCACAGGCTCATGCCGTGGAACAACACGCTCTCGAAATCGGTGTTGTACAGCTGGGTGAACATCGCCGGCACCGACACCAGCAGCACAATCAGCACGAACACCGAGACCAACTGGTGCACAAAGCTGTAGCGCCCGGCCTGCAACTGGGTGCGCAGTGGCACATTCGGTTCGCGCATGAACAGGGTGGTCAGCAGCGCGGGCACCATCAATACGCCGAACAGCACATAGGTGCCGAGCCATGCCGAATGTTGATAGTTGAAGCCGGTAGAGCCGAAGCCTTCGGCAAAGAACAGTGCGCCGGCGGTGGCCAGCAGGGCGGCGATGCGGTAGCCGGACATATAGCTGGCGGCGAGGGCGGCCTGGCGGCTGTCGTCGGCAATTTCCAGGCGGTAGGCGTCCACCGCAATATCCTGGGTGGCCGACGCGAAGGCCACGACCACGGCGATGGCTATCAGCCAGGACAGGTGTTTCTGCGGATCGCAGAAGCCCATGCCGATCAATCCAAGGATCACCAGCGACTGGGCAAGCACCAGCCAGGAGCGCCGCCGCCCGAGTTTGCCGAGGATTGGCAGGCGCCACTGATCGAGCAGCGGCGACCAGACCCATTTGAAGGCGTACGCCAAACCGATCAGGCTCGCATAGCCGATGGTCTCGCGGGCCACACCGGCCTCACGCAGCCACACCGAAAGCGTCGAGAACACCAACATGTAAGGCAAGCCGGCGGCAAAGCCGAGCAACAACAGGACTAATGTCGAGGGGCTGGCATAGGCGGCGAGCGCGGCGCGCCAGGTTTTACGGGGCATGGGCTGGAGTCTGCCTCAGGATTGCGAAAACAAAGCGCGCACTCTAACCGCTGTGCTCTACCGGGCGCCAGCCATGACGCTGAATATCCACGCGATTGTTCAGGATACTGACACCTTCGTCGCGTAAACGCGCACGTTGTTCATCGCCCGAGGCACTGCCTACCGGCAGGCTTATCCGACCACCGGCAGCCAGCACCCGGTGCCAGGGCAGCCGTGTGTCTTGCGGTAACTGGCTCAACGTGCGCCCGACCCAGCGCGCCGCGCGGCCCAGTCCGGCCAGCTGTGCCAGCTCGCCGTAACTCACCACGCAGCCTGCGGGCACCTGGGCCAGCGTCAGGTACAGCGCGGTGCGGCGCATTTCGGCGGGGCTCTGCGGGGTGTCGGCGGGTTGGTTCACTGTGGGTGCATCCGTTGAGATCTTCGGTCTGATTGTAAGAAACGTCTGTAAACATGCCGATGAGAATTGAACTCAATTTTAATCCTTGAGTCAGTCCTAGCTATCTAACACGATAACGCGCCCTTTTTCGCCCATCTTGAGCCACGAATCCGCTTATGTTGTCCAGAACCCTGCTGTGCCTTGCTGTTTTCAGCGCCTCCACGCCCTTGCTGGCTGACACCGTCTGGTTGAAAAACGGTGATCGCCTGAGCGGCAAGATCAAAGTCTTCGACGGGGGCAAATTGCTGATTCAGACCGACTACGCAGGGGCCATCCCGATTGACTGGAAACAGGTGAAAACCCTGGAGAGCGACCAGGAGTTGCTGGTCAAGCAGGACGCCTACACCGGCGAGAAGGCCAAGTCGTTGAAAGCGGCGGAAGACGGCAAGGTGGTGTTGGCCAACGGTGAGGCGCCGAAGACCGTCGAGTTGGCCAGTATCCAGCAGATCATCAAGCCCAAGCCGGTGATCGAAGACCTGGTGTGGAAGGGCAATGTCGACCTGGCGCTGGACTACAAGCGCGCGGAAAAAGACACCAACGACTACGACATCGACTTCAAGACCTCTGCCCGTCATGGCCAGTGGCGTCACACCGGGCAGGGCGAGTACAACCGCGAGTTCCAGGATGACGTGACCACCACCGACAACTGGGCGCTGGAATATGACCTGGACCGGTTTATCACCGAGCACTGGTTCTGGCAGGGCCGTTTGACCTACAAGCGTGACAAGGTTGAAGACCTGTCGCGCCAGCGCACCGTCGGTACCGGCCCGGGCTACCAGTTCTGGGATGATGAACTGGGCGCGTTCTCCCTCGGTTCCCTGGTCAACCGCACCGATTACGAGTATTCCGAGGGCGGCAAGGACCATTTCTATTCGCTGGCCATGAAGTGGAACTACAACCGCTACCTGGTGGGCAAGACCGTTGAATTCTTCACCACCGGTGAAGTGGGCAAGCCGGTGGATGGGCCGATCGACTACTCCCTGGATGCGGAAATGGGCCTGCGCTACAAAGTCACCGAATGGGCGTCCCTCAACCTCAAGGCCGAGCGCGACATTATCAGTGGCGACTCCGACAGCAGCCTGAGCAAGACCCGCTACACCGCGGGTTTTGGCGTGGCCTGGTAACAAGGCCGAACAAAACCTGCTTGGCAACCTCTGCGGATATTGATTACCTTGTGTTGAGATCCATTCCCATATGCCATGGGCGGCTGAATACCCCGAGGAGTCATACGTTGAGCGCACAGGTTGCCAAGAACGCCCGAGAGCTGTTGCTCAAGGAATACCGTGGGGCTCTCTCCACACTGTCCAAGGCCATGCCCGGGTTTCCTTTCGGCTCAGTGGTGCCCTACTGCCTCGACGAGCAGGGCCGCCCGCTGATCTTGATTAGCCGCATCGCCCAGCACACCCATAACCTGCAAAAAGACCCCAAGTGTTCGCTGCTGGTCGGCGAGCGCGAGGCGGACGACGTGCAAGCGGTAGGGCGCCTGACCTACCTGGGCGAAGCCGAGAAGGTCGAAGACCCGGCTGCGATTGAAGCGGCGGCAGAGCGTTATTACCGCTACTTCCCCGACTCGGCCAACTACCACAAGGCCCATGACTTTGACTTCTGGGTGCTCAAGCCGGTACGCCATCGTTACATCGGCGGGTTTGGCGCGATTCACTGGGTCGATCAACTCACCCTGGCCAACCCGTTCGCCGGCAAGGCCGAGCGCAGCATGATCGAACACATGAACAGCGATCACACCAAGGCCATTGCCCATTATGTCGCCTTGACCGGCTTGCCCACCTTCGAGCCCGCGCAGTTGGCCGGTATCGACAGCGAGGGCATGCACTTGCGTATCGGCCAGTCGTTGCACTGGCTGCCGTTTGCGGACTCTTGCAACACGCCGACACAAGTGCGCGAAGCCCTGGTTTCATTGGCTCACGCCGAGGTCTGGCCGAAAAAAACCACGGCCAGCGCTTGAATTCACGAAACGGCGACGTCATCTAAGGTGGACTAGCAAGGCATTCTTGCGTTGAGGAACCAGTTGATGCGCCCTTTTTTATTGCTCTTTCTGCTATTTCCAGTGTTGGAGCTGTTCGTCTTTGTTCAAGTCAGCGGTGCGATCGGGTTTTTCCCGGCCTTGCTGCTGATTATTCTCGGCTCGATGCTTGGCGTGTTGGTGCTGCGCGTCGCCGGCCTGGCCACGGCACTGCGTGCCCGTGAAAGCCTGAATCGTGGCGAACTGCCAGCCCAGACCATGCTTGAAGGCCTGATGATGGCCCTGGCCGGTGGCCTGTTGATCCTGCCGGGTTTCATCAGCGACGTGATCGGCCTGCTGCTGTTGTTGCCGTTCTCGCGCAAGCTGCTCGCCGGCAAGATGCGCCAGCGTGCCGAAGAGGCTGCTCTGCGCCAGCGTGCGTTCGCCGACGACCTGCAACCCCGTGGCGGCCCGGCCCCGCGCCAACCTCTGGGGCGTGAAGGTGATGTGATCGAAGGCGAGTTCGAACACCGCGACAGCAAATAACCGCTTCACTGGCACGGCACCTCTGGGTGCCGTGTTGCTTTCAGCCGTCGGCACAGGTAAAAAATTTCCGCCGAGGCCCCTTGTAATAAGCTTATGCGCCCTTATGTATCGGTCACCGCAAGGTTTCTGGTGGCGACACCAGACAGACTTCCGCGTCTTGCTTGGCGAGGCGTGACCGGCACAGCCGGAATACAACCCGCCGGTACTGATACCGGCCGATGAAAAACACAATTAGGAGAGATCGACAATGAGCAAGCTTCGTCCTCTGCACGACCGCGTCGTAATCCGTCGCAGCGAAGAAGAAAAGAAAACCGCTGGCGGTATCGTTCTGCCAGGTTCGGCTGCTGAAAAAGCCAACCACGGTGTGATCGTCGCTGCAGGCCCAGGCAAGACTCTGGAAAACGGTGATGTGCGTGCGCTGGCCGTTAAAGTCGGTGACAAGGTTGTATTCGGCCCTTACTCCGGCAGCAACACTGTGAAAGTTGATGGCGAAGATCTGTTGGTTATGGCTGAGAACGAGATTCTCGCCGTTCTGGAAGACTGATTTCCCCGCTCATTTTCCCGTTACTACAAAGTATTTAAGGAATATCGATCATGGCTGCTAAAGAAGTTAAATTCGGCGATTCCGCCCGTAAAAAAATGCTCACCGGTGTCAACGTCCTGGCTGACGCAGTAAAAGCGACCTTGGGCCCGAAAGGCCGTAACGTGATTATCGAGAAGAGCTTCGGCGCTCCGACCATCACCAAGGACGGCGTTTCCGTCGCCAAAGAAATCGAACTGGAAGACCGTTTCGAAAACATGGGCGCGCAGCTGGTCAAAGACGTTGCCTCCCGTGCCAACGATGACGCAGGCGACGGCACCACCACCGCTACCGTGCTGGCTCAAGCAATCGTCAACGAAGGCTACAAAGCCGTCGCTGCCGGCATGAACCCGATGGACCTGAAGCGTGGTATCGACAAGGCGACCATCGCCATCGTTGCCGAGTTGAAAAACCTGTCCAAGCCTTGCGCTGACACCAAGGCGATCGCTCAGGTTGGCACCATCTCCGCCAACTCCGACAGCTCCATCGGCGACATCATTGCCGAAGCCATGGAAAAAGTCGGTAAAGAAGGCGTGATTACCGTTGAAGAAGGCACTGGCCTGGAAAACGAACTGTCGGTTGTAGAAGGCATGCAGTTCGACCGTGGCTACCTGTCCCCGTACTTCGTCAACAAGCCAGACACCATGGTTGCCGAGCTGGACAGCCCGCTGATCCTGCTGGTCGACAAAAAGATCTCGAACATCCGCGAAATGCTGCCAGTGCTGGAAGCCGTTGCCAAAGCCGGCCGTCCACTGCTGATCGTTTCCGAAGACGTTGAAGGCGAAGCCCTGGCGACTCTGGTTGTGAACAACATGCGTGGCATCGTCAAGGTTGCAGCCGTCAAGGCTCCAGGCTTCGGCGACCGTCGCAAGGCCATGCTGCAGGACATCGCTGTTCTGACCGGCGGTACCGTGATCTCCGAAGAGATCGGCCTGAGCCTGGAAAGCGCCACCCTGGAAAACCTGGGCAGCGCCAAGCGCGTGACCATCTCCAAGGAAAACACCATCATCGTTGACGGTGCTGGCGATGAAACTGACATCCAGTCGCGCATCACCCAGATCCGCGCCCAGGTTGCCGAAACTTCGTCCGACTACGACCGTGAAAAACTGCAAGAGCGCCTGGCCAAGCTGTCTGGCGGCGTTGCAGTGATCAAGGTTGGCGCGGGTTCCGAAGTAGAAATGAAAGAGAAGAAAGCCCGCGTTGAAGACGCCCTGCATGCTACCCGTGCAGCCGTTGAAGAAGGCGTGGTACCTGGCGGTGGCGTTGCGCTGATCCGTGCTCTGGAAGCTCTGACTACTCTGACCGGCGACAACGCTGACCAGAACGTCGGTATCGCTGTACTGCGTCGCGCTGTAGAAGCGCCACTGCGCCAGATCGCCGCCAACTCCGGCGACGAGCCAAGCGTTGTTGTCAACGAAGTCAAGAACGGCAAAGGTAACTACGGTTACAACGCTGCGACTGGCGTCTACGGCGACATGATCGAAATGGGCATCCTGGACCCTACCAAGGTAACCCGTTCTGCGCTGCAAGCAGCAGCCTCCATCGGTGGCCTGATCCTGACCACTGAAGCTGCAATTGCTGATGCACCGAAGAAAGACTCCGGCGCTGGCGGCGGCATGCCAGACATGGGCGGCATGGGTGGCATGGGCGGCATGATGTAAGCCAGCCTTACCCCCGTACTGAAAAAGCCCCGCCTGCAGTGATGCAGGCGGGGCTTTTTTATGGCTTGAGGCCAGTGTCTTGAATGCTTCACCCATCAAACTGTGGGACTGGGTAATGTGGGAGCTGGCTTGCCTGCGATGCAGGCAACTCGGTGTATCAGTAGAACCGAGGTGATGCTATCGCAGGCAAGCCAGCTCCCACACAAGCCAGCCCCCGTAAGCCAGCTCCCGTGCCTTAGCGTGTGCTCAACTGCGGGCTCGCCTCCTTGATCCCCTTCCAGCTCAACAACTGCTGCTTGAACCCATAACTGGCGCCCTGATAGTAGGTAATCGCCCGCTGAATCAACGGATCATCACTGCCCACACGCAACTCCTGGCTTTCACCCAGCGCCTGGTCGTGGCGGCGCAAGCCCAGGCGTGGGCTGAGAATCGCCAGGTCCTTGCCGTCAAACAAACCCAGGTGCTGATAGTTGCCGACCACCACGCGCGGCGGCAGTGGATTGTCTTGCAACAGGTTGCGGCCGAAAAACGTCGATTCGTAACTCAGGTTAAGCAACCCCAGCAGCGTTGGCGCCAGGTCGATCTGGCTGGCCAGTTGCGCGTTTTCCCCGGCGTCGATCAGCTTTGGCCCATAGACGAACAGCGGAATCTGGTAGTTGCTGATGGGCAGGTCTTCCTTGCCCGCGCTGCCAGCGGTGTGGTCGGCCACAAACACGAAGATCGTGTTGTCGAACCAGGGCTTCTGGCGTGCGGCGGCGAGGAATTCACCGATGGCGTGGTCGGTGTACTTCACCGCGCCATCGCGGCCGTTGCCGGATTTGATGTCGATACGCCCGTCCGGGTAGGTGTAGGGGCGATGGTTGGACGTGGTCATCAGTTGCAGCAAGAACGGCTGCTGCTTGGCGTAGTCGGCATCCGCCAGTTTCAGGGTTTGCTTGTAGAGGTCTTCGTCGGCCATGCCCCAGGCGTTTTTAAACGAGATTTCCGCTTCTGGCACGCTGCTCTGGTCGACGACCCGATAACCGTTGCCGCTGAAAAACGCGTTCATGTTGTCGAAGTAACCACGCCCGCCGTAGACGAACACACTGTCGTAGCCAACGGCGCTGAGTTGCTGGCCGAGGCTGGCGAAACCGCTTTCACGGCCAATGCGCTTGACGATGGAGCGGCCGGGCGTCGGCGGGATCGCCAGGGTGATCGCCTCCAGCCCACGGTCGGTGCGCGTGCCGGTGGCATAGAAGTTGTTGAAGTACAGGCTTTGCTTGCGCAGCGCATCGAGGTTGGGCGTGAGGTTGCGCTCATCACCGTTGCTGCCCATGTACTTGGCGCTGAAGCTTTCGATGGTCACCAGCACAATGTTGGGTTTGCGCAACGTGCCGGGGTTGTCGATGGCCCGGCGGATATCCAGCGGGTCTTTGCCGATAAAGCGCGCGTTGGGCTCACTGAGCTCGGCACGCAACTGCTTGGCGATCACCTCGGTGGGCAGGGTTTTGTAGAACTGTGG
The DNA here is from genome assembly GCF_024655625.1 of Pseudomonas sp. 18.1.10. Classification (NCBI taxonomy): domain Bacteria; kingdom Pseudomonadati; phylum Pseudomonadota; class Gammaproteobacteria; order Pseudomonadales; family Pseudomonadaceae; genus Pseudomonas; species Pseudomonas sp. 18.1.10. The sequence goes on along the minus strand of NZ_JANLGL010000117.1, from coordinate 10,698 downwards.
GTAGTCCAGTTCGTTGTTACGGAATGCGGCGAAAAACTGATACGGGCCGTTGCTGGCCAGTTCGTTGTTGTAGGCATTGCCGCCCTGGGTGCGCGGGCTGTCCTGGCTTATCAGTTGCAGGCTGAGGCCGGCGATCACCAACAGGCCCAGCGCATTCAGCAGGCGCCCACGCAGTGGCGGCAGCGGCGCATTCATTGTCGCGTTGAAGGGTTTGCGCAGGAGCAGGCTCAACACAATCGCCAGCATCGCCAGCAGGCTGAGCAGCTTGCCGATGGGGTAGGACTCCAGCAGGTTGTTCAGCACCTCGTCGGAGTACACCAGGTAATCGACGGCGATAAAGTTGAAGCGCACGCCGAACTCATCCCAGAACAACCATTCGGCGACCGAGGTAAACAGCATCGCGAACAGGCTGACCGTGAGCACCGCTTGCAGAAACCAGCGATGACCTCGGCGACGCCACAGCGCAGGCGGGCAGAGCAGCAGGTACAAGCCCAGCGGCAGCGCGGCATAGGCGAGGAAACCCAGGTCGTACAGCAGGCCCACGCCAAACACCGGCAGCAGGTTGCCGCTGACTTCGTCCAGGTGGGTGATGAGCAACACGCCGCGCGTGAGCAGGAAAACGGCGAGCCAGGCACCGGTTACCAACAGCAAATAGCGCATAGGCGCTGTTTTGAGAAACCCCATGTCCAACTTCCTTATATCGATGGGCGGCGATCTTCGCCCTGACACTGTAGTCAGTTTGTGAAGCTATAGTGAAAATCTCGTTCAACTGAAATATCGGTTGAAAACCTGTATCGATGGGCCTTGCAGGTCTATCCCTGAGCCACACTTGGCCTTAAGCTGCGCGAGCCAACACGGCCGTTACCGCGTACGGAGACACTGCCCATGCGAATTCTATTGGTTGAAGACAACCGCGATATTCTGGCCAACCTGGCCGATTACCTGGGGCTCAAAGGCTATACCGTGGACTGTGCGCAGGACGGTTTGTCGGGCCTGCACCTGGCCGCCACCGAGCATTACGACCTGATCGTGCTCGACATCATGCTGCCCGGCATCGATGGCTACACCCTGTGCAAGCGCCTGCGCGAAGACGCACGCCGCGACACGCCGGTAATCATGCTCACCGCCCGCGACCAATTGGATGACCGGCTGCAGGGCTTCAAGTCCGGCGCCGATGACTACCTGCTCAAACCCTTCGCCCTCTCGGAATTGGCCGCACGCATCGAAGCCGTGCTGCGCCGCGCCCAGGGTGGCGGCCGCCGTGCCCTGCAAGTGGCAGACCTGAGCTACGACCTCGATACCCTGGAAGTCACCCGCGAAGGGCGCCTGCTCAAGCTCAACCCGGTCGGCCTGAAATTGCTGGCGGTGCTGATGCAAAAGAGCCCGCACGTCCTGCGCCGCGAAATCCTTGAAGAAGCCCTGTGGGGAGACGACTGCCCGGACAGCGACAGCCTGCGCAGCCACGTCCATCAATTGCGCCAAGTGATCGACAAACCGTTCGCCAAGCCGTTGCTGCAAACGGTGCACGGCGTCGGTTATCGCCTGGCCGAGGGGCGTGATGGAGTTTAAGCAAAGCCTTGCCCAGCGGATCATCATCGCCTTTGCCTTGATGAGTGCGTTGGTGGCGGGGGCCTTCGCCATGGGCATCGTCGCCACCGTGCACTTGGTGGAAGAGAAACTGATCTCGGCGGGCCTCGGCGGCGATTTGCAACGCCTGCTGCTGATGGACAGCGTCGAGGACTGGAACCACCGTCCGGAGCCGGACCAGCTGTTTTATTTCAGCGGTGGCCCTGGGGATTTCGAGTTGCCCAAGGACCTGCGGCACCTGGAACCGGGCTTCCATGAAGTGTTCCGTGAGGCGTTGTCGTACCACGCCATGGTCGAAGTGGTGGATGGCCGGCGCTACGTGCTGCTGCAGGATCAAAGCGATTTCGAAGAGCGTGAGCGTGTGCTGTTCGCCGTGGTGCTGGTGGGCTTTGTGCTCAGCCTGGCACTGGCGGTGTTCCTCGGCTGGGTGCTGGCGCGCAAAGTGATGGCGCCGGTGGTGCGCCTGGCCCGCCAGGTGCGCCACCGCGACCAATTGCTCGGCCTGGCACCGCCCCTGGCGCCGGACTACGCGGCCGATGAAGTGGGCGAACTGGCCGTGGCGTTCGACGCCACCCTGGGCCGCCTGCGCCAGGCACTGTCCCGCGAGCAGTTGTTTACCAGTGATGTGAGCCACGAGTTGCGCACGCCGTTGATGGTCCTGGCCAGTTCCTGCGAACTGCTGCTGGAAAACCCGGCCATCGACCAGCGCGGGCGCAACCAGGTGGAACGCATCGCCCGTGCCTGCGAAGAAATGCGCGAGCTGGTGCAGACCTTCCTCATGCTCGCCCGCGCCCAGCACGACGATGGCAGCATGTCGCCCCAGGTTACGCTGGAGCAGGTGGCGGATGATTTGCTCAACATCTGGCGCGAGCCGATCGAACGCAAAGGCCTGGCGCTGATCTATCAGCCGGGCAACCCGCTGGACACGCGCTACAACGCGACGTTCCTGCACGCGGTCATGGGCAACCTGCTGCGCAATGCCCTGCACTACACCGAGCACGGCTTTATCCGCCTGACACTGGAGCCGGAAGGTTTTGTGGTAGAGGACTCGGGCGTAGGCATCCCGGAAGACAAGCGCGAAGCCATGTTCGAGCCCTTTGTGCGTGGCAGCGAGAAGCGCGGCGAAGGCCTTGGCCTGGGCTTGTCGTTGGTGCAACGGATCTGTGAGAACCAGGGCTGGAGCGTCAGCCTGAGCACCATGGAACCCAACGGCTGCCGCTTTCACGTCGAGCTGCGCCAGGTCAAGTCCTGAGGGCCAGGCTTGCCGTTATGCTGCGGCAAGCCTGTTCTGATTTTCGGCGAAGATGGCTACATGATACTGAATGTGTCCGTAAAGTCTTGAAATGTATGGGATTAGACAGGACAAGTTTTTCACAAAGAGTTGACCGGATCATCACAGTTGGATGCTTAAGGTTGTAGGCATCAGCTACTGGAGATCCGTTGATGACTTCCCCGATCAAGCTCGAATTTTCCGATAAGTACGACGATCAGCACGCCCAGGAATATTTGCTCAAGCACAAGGACAATCTGGCGCGCCGGTTGTCCCACAAACGCGATGAGCAATTGGCCCGTGGTGCGTTGGCCATGGCCGGCGAGCCTGGCCTGGTGTTGGACCTGCCCTGCGGCGCGGGGCGCTTCTGGCCGCTACTGGCGGAAAAGCCCAACCGCGTGATTATCGGCGCGGACAATTCCGCGTCGATGTTGAAGGTCGCGATGGCCGCTCAACCGGCGGATGTGGTGAAACGGGTACGGCCCTTGCAGACATCTGCCTTCGATATCGATTTGCCGGATAACTCGGTGGACAGCATTTTCTGCATGCGCCTGCTGCACCACATTGGTGACCCGGTGCACCGGGTCGCGATATTGCGGGAGTTTCAGCGTGTTACACGGGACAGCGTGATCCTTTCGCTGTGGGTCGATGGCAATTTCAAGGCTTGGAAACGTAAGCGTCTCGAAGAAAAACGTCGTGGCAAAGGTGAGCAGGACGGTTACCAAAATCGCTTTGTGTTACCAGCTGCTACTGTTGAAGACGAATTCGAGCAGGCGGGTTTCCGCGTTCAGGAATCTCTGGACTTCATGCCGCTCTATGCCATGTGGCGAGTGTATGTATTGAGAAAGAGGTAACAGGATGGCAGTTGAGTGCGTAGCAGGCAGTCACGTAGCTCCCGAAGAAAAATTCGATTTTTTCTGGCGCCAGCAGGGCGAGTGGGTCGAGGAGCCGAACCGTCGGCGCGGCGGTGAAAGCGGTGTGCAACGGGTGACCGGCCCCAATGGCCGCTTGCTCTACAGCAAGCGCCAGACCGGGCATATCTACCGCAGCTGGTTGCATCCCTTTGGACGCCCGACCGTGTTGCGCGAGCGTGATGCACTCAAGGGCCTGCGCGCGCTCGATGTGCGGGTGCCGGACCTGGTGTTTTGCGAGGCGCGTCGCGACCCTGAGCACCAATGGAAGGCACTGTTGGTGACGGCGGCCCTGGACGGCTTCGATGAAATCGAAAACTGGTATGCCGCCGGTGGCCGCGAGCAGTACGGCGAATTGGTCCACGAACGTGTGCTCAAGGAGTTGGCCGGAACACTGGTGCGCATGCACAAGGGCCGCTGGCAGCACGGTTGCCTGTATGCCAAGCACGTTTTTATACGCGTCACCGGTACCGGCGACTCGGCCAACGTGGATATTGCCTTGCTGGATTTCGAGAAATGCCGGCAACGACTGACCGCTTATCGGGCGGCTTCCCACGATATGCAGCAACTGCGGCGCCATTCGTCGTGGAGCAGCGCCGACTGGAACAAACTCAGCTACTTTTACGAGACGGCGTTTGGCAGCGCTATCAAGGGTTTAACCAGATGAAGCTAGAAATAGCACGAGGTTTGTTCCTGGTGGGGGCGATGGGCGTTGCAGCGCTGGCCCTGGCCGCATGGGAACAACCTCGCACCCAAGTCCTCAGTGCCGTGCAAGGCAGTGCGCAGTGCTTGCTGCCGCGCGTTGCCAAGGCGAGTACGGCGGTCAAGCCTGATCATGAGTTGCTGTTGTTTATGTTTGGCATGTCTCAAGGGATGAGGCCACAAAGTTGATAAGTTTAAAGCCGAAATGAAAAGGCCTTGCGTTGCGAGGCCTTTTTTTTGGTTTTGCAAGGTGGCACAACGTAGCCGTTACAGTGTTTTTAAGATGCAGCCTTAAATCTTGTACACGTGGTCGAAGCGGTTCATATGGCAGGCACTCCAGTGGTTTTGTCTTGAAGCGCTTGCGTCAGGTTTGGTTTCTTCTAGATAGTCACTTTGTAATTGTTTTCATGCTGTTTCAGATCGTTACCTCCAGGGTAAGCGTTTTTTGTTTCCTTGGAGTATTCGGATTTGTCAGCGGGCAGGACTGAATAGGATCCTTCGGTCACAGCGCGATAAAGGATGGCCGCCTCACTGCCAGGGAGAATCGAAGTCTCGTCTAAGGGAGGAGGAAGTGGGGACTGGAATTCACCATCAATCTTTCCGTTGTTTCTGTATTTATATCGAGGTTCGCTCCCTTCCATTAAGGCTATACGGGCATGTTCGGTTGTTACAGAGTCAGTGTAGTGGAGCAGGCGCACCAGGTTGTAAGCGGCATCTGCGCGACTATTTGGATCCGGATTGTTAGGGGTGAAGTCGCCTACAAATTTTGTTAACGCTTCATCCGAAATAGAACTGGGTCGGCTATTTACAATCTCAAGATTCTCTTTGAGTACTTGCTCTGCTGATCGCTTGTCTCCCACGGGTCTTCCAGTAGGGCCAGTGGGCGCAACGTCAGTGTTGAGTTCTGTGCGTTCGGTATCAGTGTGACTGGTTACGGGCGTTGTTGCTGGAGGTGCTTGGGTTTTTTCACTGTCCGTGTTGTATTTGGTTGTATCGTCTTTTGCATTGTTGTTTGAGGCAAGTGCTGGGTCTTCAAGCGCCGAATAACCGTTAAGACGAAAGTTGTTGAATAGTTCATAATTTGTGTTTTTTACTGGATGATGTCGTCCGGGAGAATGGCCATCAGTCAACGGTTTTCCAGGGCCGCTTGACTTGCTGTGCGTGCCTGATGTGATGTAGCTGATTACTTGCGAGAGATTGTACATCGCATCTGCCCGATCCTTTGTGTTGTGATTGTCAGTCGAAAAATCACCCACTTTTTGGTAGAGCGGTTTCAAGTAGTTTTTCGAGATCCTGTTGGAAGTAAAACTCAACAGTTCAGGATCGCTTTTGGCGATTTCATCCGCACTACGGTTGTCTCCCCATGGACGTCCAGTGGCGTGGGATGGAGGCGAGGCGAGTATGTGTTGAGTGTTTGCGAGCGTATTGGGTCTGCCGGTGCCTGACGCTCCTCCGGGAGAATAGTCAGCGGTGGGTGAAAACCGGTACGGTGCTTCTGTGGCAGGCGATGTAAGTGCTTGAGAGAAAGCACTGAGAGTTATACGGTCGATCATTTATTACTCCAGGCTCGTGTGATGGTTAAGTTCACGTAGCTAAGTGGTAAATGATCTGGATTCGTTCCAAGGAGTGCGAGAGTCCCTATGGCGAGTAGCGTCTATTTCTAGAAGTCTTGACGAACTCGACTTAGGTTCAGATGTTTCTGAGCTGTCTCACTTTTGCACTCACCTCCTTTATATCAAGCAAGCGCGACAGCAAATCGCTGTCGCTGACCCTGGCATCCGACCTGTGCCTTTCGGTTTAAGGTGAGGAGCCGCTTGCCGTCAGACCAGATGCAGATGGTTATCCCAGAGCCCTGCCGGCAATTCCAACGGTGTTGCCACCAACGGTGTTTGGCGGCAGTCGTAGAAACGGCAACGGCCCTGGCCGGACGTCACGACAAACCCATCGGCCACCGCGCCCACGCCGGCACAGTCCGGCAGCGGCCCGTCCAGGCGCAGCTCAGCGCTGTCCATGTCCCAGATAAAGAAGCGATTGCCCCGCGGCGCGGTCAACGCCACCAGGCGCAACTCGCTGTGCACGGCGACGCTGGCGGTGTAGTGCCCCATGGCCTGCAACTGCTCATCGGCCACCGGGAACGCCACGAATGGCTGCCCAGGCCGCTTGATCGCGAGCAACTCGGAACGCTCTTGGGACGGCCCCATGAACTGCTGCCCGGTGAGGACGGTGCCATCACTGGCGATGCCCATGTGGCGCACGCTGTTCATCTGCTGGCCGAGGGTTTCCTTGCTTATCAGCGTACCGTCGCGGTGCATCAGCACCAGGCTGGGTTCCATGGCGTTGAGGTTCATCTCGACGCGGCTTTCAGCTTCGGTGCGAATGCCGCCGTTGGCCACCACCAGGGTTTCACCGTCGGGCATCCATGACACCTGGTGCGGGCCGATGCCATGGGTGGAGATCTCGCCGCTGTGCACCAGCCGCTCGCCTTCGAACCGGTACACGCCGAGCAAACCACGGCCGGGGTCGGACGTGTCGTTCTCGGTGGCGTACAGCCAGTCGCCGCTCTTGTGAATGACCGCGTGGCCATAGAAGTGGCGATTGGCCTTGGAGGTGATGGTTTGCAGCAGCGTGCCATCACGCAGGTCGATCAGGTAGCTCTCGGTCCCCGGGCGACGGGCGACAAACAGCGCAATCGGCAGCGTCGGGTGGTTGATGATGTCGTGGCAACGCTGGCCAACCTCGGTGGCAAACACCTGCTTGCCGTCCAGGCGAAACCCGACGGCGTAGTGCTTGCCGTCGCCATCATCCCGCGCCGACAGCAGCAGCGGGCCCTTGTCCTTTTGCTTGAACAGCGTCCAGCCACCCAATGTAAGGGCGCTAAGCAGCACACTGCCAACGGCCAAAGCCTGTCGCCTGAGCATCATCAGTCACCGTCGTTGGCGTTAAAGCCCAGTTGGATGCCCAGCGCCTTGGCCAGTTCGCCTTCGTGCAGGCGGTGGACGACGTTGAGGCTGTCATAGAGGTCGTTGAGCTGTTGGCGCCCGGCATCGTCGCCCAACAGTTCGTTGAGGGTGCGCTGGTTGCTGGCGAACAGTTTCAGCGACGCGGCGTAGGCGGCGTCGATCTTGTCGGCCAACGGCTTCTGCTCGGCTGGCAGCAGGCCACGCAGGCCTTTGTTGTCGACGCCGACCCACACGGTCTGGGCGGCGGCGAGGCTCGCTTCAAGGCTTTGCAGGGACGACTGGCTGCGCCAGGCATCGGCCTGGAACGGCTGCGGGATGCCCTTGGTCTGGCGGCCCATCGGCGTGCCGAGTTTCTTCTTCAGGGTATCCAGTGCGGTCACCTGGACGCGCAGCAGATCGGCAATGGCTTCGTGGGAATCGGCGTAGCGCTGGTTCGGAAACTTGCTCATCTGCGCGAGCATGCCGTCGGTGCTGTTCCAGCTCGCCAGGATCTCTTCGGCCAAGGCCTTCTGGCGGTCACCGATGGCCACCAGCAGCGGGCAGTAGCGGGCCTTCTGGGCTTCGTCGGCGATGTCGGTCTTGGCGTCGTAGAGGATGTATTCGTAAGCCGACAGGCCCTGCACCACCACGCTGGATTTGGCCAGTGCGGCGCCATCGATCTGCGGCTGGGCGGTGACCAACTGTTCAACCTGGCGGCCGACGAGGTTTTTCTTGTCCGGCCAGAACTGCACCTGCCACGAACGGTTGCCCTCGGCCAGCGGGCCGATCAGCAGCGGTTGCAACTCGGCCCAAGCCTTTTGCGCGTGGAGGAAGTCGGCGCGGGCGGTGTCCAGGCTTTCCTTGCCCTGGCAGTAGGCCAGGGCGCTGACGGCCAGTTGGCGGTCGGCTTCGACCCAACGGCTGTAGGTCGGCAGGATCACTTGCTTGGCGATGGCCGCCGAGGTCACCGCTTGCGGGTCTTGCGGCGAGCAGGCGCCCAGGGCGAGGGCGGCGAGGCTGGTGAACAACAACTTGGGACGGAACATGTAAAGCTCCCTTCGGTAATTGGGGCGAAGCTTATAAAGAATTCAGGAACGCCAGCAACGCAGCGCGCTGTTCGGCATTAAAGGACAACACATGCTGCTGCGCCGCTTGTGCCTCACCGCCGTGCCACAGCACGGCTTCCAGCAGGTTGCGGGCGCGGCCGTCATGCAAAAACTGGGTGTGGCCACTCACGGTTTGCGTCAGGCCGATGCCCCACAACGGCGCGGTGCGCCAGTCGCGGCCACCGGCCTTGAATTCGCTGCGGTTGTCGGCCAGGCCTTCGCCCATGTCGTGCAACAGCAGGTCGCTGTAGGGGCGGATCACCTGGCTGGCCAGTTCAGGTTCGGCGGCATTGGCCGCCGTGGTGAACGCGGGCTTGTGGCAACCCTGGCAACCGGCTTGGTAGAACAGGTTCTTGCCGGCCAGCACCTCAGGCGTATTGACGCCACGCCGGGCCGGCACGGCGAGGTTGCGGGTGTAGAACAGCACCAGGCGCAGGATGTTGTCGCTGACTTCCGGCTCGCCATCGGGGCCATTGCCATTGGGCGCCTGTTTGCAGGCGACTTGGGCATCGGTGCAGTCATCGAAGGGTCTCAGTGAAGTGGTGAGGCCCATATCACCAGAAAACGCGTGAACATTTTGTTGATTGAGGTTTGGTTGCCCGGCTTTCCAGCCAAAACGTCCGAGCACGGTGGTGTGCAGTGCGTCATCCCAGACCCGATTCGCCCGGCCGACGATGGCTTCCTTGTCGGCGGTCTTGGGGTCGGTGTTGCGCAGGATATCGGCGTCGCTGATGGCTTCGAGCAAGCCCAGGCCGATCATCGGCGGGGCAATGCGCGCGGAAAAACGTGTATCGGGATGCATCGGGCCGTAGCCGAGCTGGGTGATTTGCAGGTTTGGCTTGCGCAGCTCGACCACGGTGCCGTCCTTGAACGTCACGTTGACCGGCGTGTAGTCGACCCGCACCTTGCCTTCCGGCGGCACGCCCGGCACAGCCATGTCCTGTAATTGCCCGCCGTAGACCGGCTCGGGCACCACGCCCATCTGCTCGATGGCCTTGGCGTAGGCCGGGGCGTCCGGGATGGACAGGCGCACCAGCATCGACACCGCATTCGCCGCATCGGGTAACGGCGGATGGCCGCGACCGTCCTTGATATGGCAGTTCTGGCAGGCATTGGTGTTGAACAGCGGGCCCAGGCCATCACGCGCGGTGGTGGTGGACGGCGCGATCACCCAGGGGCTGCGAAAGAAGCTGTTGCCGACGCTGAAATCCAGGCGGCGGGTGGGCGACAGGTTGGCCGACGGCAGGGAAAACGCGTTCTGGTCGCGCTTGTTCACGGTCGCCGCGCCGCCCGCCCGCGACTCACCCGGCTCGGCCTTGGTAAACCGGGGCGCGTCGTCGCAGGCAGTCAGGCTCAAGGCCAGCAATGCAGCGGACAGGCGAAAAAGCCAACGGGACATCGCGTTTCCTGAACGAAGGGCAAAAATAAGGTGGCAAAGTCTAACAGGGCAGGGCGCAAGGAATAAGAGCAATTATCGTTTGGTGGGGGGCGCTGCATTCCCGCTAGAATGGCCGCACATTTTTTTCTGGAGGTGGCCAATGCAGGCTCTCGACGCTTTGCTCAACCGTGTTTCCGTGCCGCGCCTGCTGGAACCGGCACCGACCCAGGAACAGCGCGACGTGCTGTTCGCCGCCGCCCTGCGTGCGCCAGACCATGGCCAACTGCGCCCGTGGCGCTTCCTCACGGTGGAAGGCGCTGCCCGCGAGCAGATGGGCACGCTGTTGGCCGAGGCCGCCCGCCTGCAAGACGCCGACGCCCCGCAAGCGGTGATCGACAAGGCCCAGAACGGCCCGCTGCGTGCACCGTTGGTGGTGGTGGTGATTGCGCGCTTGCAGGAACACTTCAAGGTGCCGAAATCCGAGCAGTTGCTGGCGGCCGGTTGTGCGGCCCATGGCATCCTGCTGGCGGCGTATGCCCAGGGGATTGGGGCGGTGTGGCGCACCGGTGAATTGTCCTACTCGGCCCACGTCGCCAAAGGCTTGGGGCTGACGGAAGGTGAGGAAGTGATTGGCTTCCTGTACCTGGGTACGCCGCAGAACCCGCCGCGGACGGCGGCGAAGGAAGATGTGGCGGCGTTTGTGCAAGCCTGGTCTGGTCTTTAAGGTCAAGGTGATCTAAATGTGGGAGCGGGCTTGCTCGCGAAAGCGGTGGATCAGTCAGAGATGAATTGACTGACACGCCGC
>NZ_JANLGL010000116.1:0-19028 GCF_024655625.1 Pseudomonas sp. 18.1.10 | reverse complement strand
TTCCGAAACCCCATTTGCGAAAGCAGATGGGGTTTTGTTTTGGGCGCGAGAAAAGTACGTGAAGGGCCATTACGGTGACCTTCAATGCTAAAGTCCACGCCTCGATTTTGTTTTCCAAGGAAGCCGTTATGCCGGATGCGACGTCCCTCAGCGCTGGATTCATGGTGGTTCATGGCAACCGCCTGGACGAACTGCGCAGCCTGGTCGTCAGTTGGATGCGCCGCTATCCCCTGGCCCCCCTCGAAAACGAGATCGCCCTGGTACAAAGCAACGGCATCGCCCAATGGCTTAAACTGGCCCTGGCCGAAGACCCGGAAGATGACGACATGGGCGGCTGTGGCATCGCCGCCGCAATCGATGTGCAACTGCCCGGCAGCTTCATGTGGCAGCTCTACCGCATGGTCCTTGGCCGTGACGAAATCCCGCTCAAGTCCCTGCTCGACAAAGCCCCCCTGACCTGGCGCCTGATGCGCCTGCTCCCGGAACTCATCGATCAACCTCACTTCGAGCCGCTGCATCGCTTCCTTACCCATGACACCGACCTGCGCAAGCGCTACCAACTCGCCGAACGCCTGGCTGACCTGTTCGACCAATACCAGGTCTACCGCGCCGATTGGCTGGAAGATTGGGCCGCCGGCAGCCACCAATTGCGTAATGGTCGAGGCGAGTCAAAGCCCCTAGACCCGGCCAACTGCTGGCAAGCCGAGTTATGGCGTGCGCTGTTGCTGGATGTGGGTGAGGAAGGCATGGCTGAAAGCCGCGCCGGCGTGCATCAGCGCTTCATCGAACGCATCAATACCCTGGAAAAAGCCCCTCCCGGCCTACCTTCCCGCGTGATTGTCTTCGGCATTTCATCGCTGCCCGCCCAAGCGCTGGAAGCCCTTGCCGGCCTGGCTCGTTTCAGCCAAGTCCTGCTCTGCGTACACAACCCTTGCCGTCACCACTGGTCCGACATCGTCGCCGACAAAGACCTGCTGCGTAACGAATACAAACGCCAGGCGCGCAAGACCGGCATGCCGGTCACCATCGACCCACAAACCCTGCACCAGCACGCCCACCCGCTACTGGCCGCCTGGGGCAAACAAGGCCGTGACTACATCAGCCTGCTGGACAGCTACGACGATCCCAACAGCTACCGCGCCGCGTTCCGCGATGGTCGCATCGACCTGTTCAGCGACAGCGAACCCACCACGCTGCTCAACCAACTCCAGGACGACATCCTCGAACTGCGTCCACTGAATGAAACCCGCGAACACTGGCCCGCTGTCGATCTTGAGCGCGATACTTCCATCCGCTTCCACATCGCCCACAGCGCCCAGCGCGAAGTAGAGATCCTCCACGACCAACTGCTCCAACGCTTCAGCGCCGACCCCACGCTGCGCCCCCGCGACATCATCGTCATGGTCCCCGACGTCGACAGCTACGCACCGCACATCCGCGCCGTGTTCGGCCAGCTTGAACGCAACGACCCGCGCTTCATCCCCTTCACCCTGACCGACCAAGGCCAACGCGGCCGCGACCCCTTGCTGATTGCCGTCGAACACCTGCTCAAACTCCCCGACAGCCGCTTCCCGGTCAGTGAAATCCTCGACCTGCTCGACGTCCCGGCCTTGCGCGAACGGTTCACCATAAAAGAGCGCGACCTGCCCACGTTGCACCGCTGGATCGAAGGCGCCGGTATTCGCTGGGGACTTAACGCAGAACAACGCGCGGGGCTTGGGCTGCCACAAGAGCTGGAACAGAACAGCTGGCGATTCGGCTTGCGCAGGATGTTGCTCGGTTACGCCGTAGGCACCGGCGCAGCCTGCGACGGCATCGAACCCTATGACGAAATCGGCGGCCTCGACGCCGCGCTGATCGGCCCGTTGGTTGCGTTGCTCGATGCACTGCATGATGCCCACCAGACCCTGTCCCAGCCGGCCGCTCCCCAAGCGTGGGGCGAGCGCCTGCAACGCCTGATGCAACTGTTCTTCCTGCCCAGCAGTGAGCACGACGACTACCTGCTCGGCCAACTCGAACAACTGCGCGAAACCTGGCTGGAAACCTGCGAGTCCGTCGGCCTGCAAGACGAATTACCGCTCACCGTCGTCCGCGAAGCCTGGCTCGCCGGTCTGGACCAAGGCCGTCTGTCCCAACGCTTCCTCGCCGGAGCTGTCAATTTTTGCACCCTGATGCCCATGCGCGCGATCCCGTTCAAGCTCGTTTGCCTGCTCGGCATGAACGACGGCGACTACCCACGCGCCCAGCCACCGCTGGACTTCGACCTGATGGGCAGCGACTACCGCCCCGGCGACCGCTCACGCCGTGAAGACGACCGCTACCTGCTGCTAGAAGCCTTGCTCTCAGCCCGCGACCAGCTCTATATCAGCTGGGTCGGCCGCAGCATCCGTGACAACAGCGAGCGCCCGGCCTCGGTCCTGATCGGTCAATTGCGCGATCATCTCGCCAGCGGCTGGCACCACGCCCACAGCGCCGAACCGCTGCTTGAAGCGATGACCCAAGAGCATCCACTGCAGCCCTTCAGCGCCCGCTACTTCCATGAGGGCGACCCGCTGTTCAGCTACGCCCGCGAATGGCAGTTGTTGCACCAAGCATCCACTGGCGAACCGAACGCAGACGAGTTGCCAGAGCACCAACAGGAAGAGCCCCTGAGCCTCGGCCAGCTCCAAGATTTCCTACGCAACCCGGTCAAACACTTCTTCAGCCAGCGTCTGAAAGTGTTCTTTGAAGCCGCCGAAGTGCCCCTGGCCGATGAAGAACCCTTCGTCCTTGATGCGCTGCAACGCTACAGCCTCAGCGACAGCCTGTTGAACGCCGCGCTGGCCCAACCCGAACATCTCGACCAGGCTCTCAACGCCCAGGCCTTGCGCCTACAAGGCAGCGGCCTGCTGCCGATGGTCGGTTTCGGCGAATGCCTGCGCAACGAATTGATCGAACCCTTGCCTGACCTGCTGCAACGCTACCAACAGTTACTGGCCCTCTGGCCGACGCCACACACCGGCGCCGAACCGGTCAGTTTTGAGCATCAGGGTATTCAACTGGAAGGCTGGATCAGCGGCCTGCACCGGCGCAGTGATGGCGGTCTGCTAAGCGTGACCACCATCCCCAACAGCATCGGCTCGATCAAGACCCGCAAGTGGCATCGTCTGATCCGGCCCTGGGTCAATCACGTGGTCGCGTGTGCCTGTGGCCTTTCGTTGAGCACCGGTTTGGTCGCCAGCGATGACACCCTGCTACTGGCGCCACTGGAAAAAACCACAGCCCGGGAAATCCTCGGCAACCTGCTGCTGGCCTGGCACGCTGGAATGAAAAAGCCGCTGCCGGTCGCGGTCAAAACCGCCTTCGCCTGGCTCGCTCAATCGGACCCGGCGAAGGCAGAGGCCACCGCCCAAAAAGCCTACGAAGGCGACGGCGTGAACACCGACGGCGAGCGCCGCGAAACCCCGGCGCTCACCCGCCAATTCCCCGACTACGCCGCGCTCATCGCCAGCGAAGAATTCGACGGCTGGTGCGAAACCCTGTATCGCCCGCTCATCAACGCCCCGTGGCGATCACTCACCAGCGCGGAGGCCAGCGCATGAGCAGCAAACCCTTGGCCCTGGCCTTCCCGCTAAAAGGCAGCCAGCTGATCGAAGCCAGCGCCGGCACGGGCAAAACCTTCACCATTTCGGCCCTCTACCTGCGCCTGGTACTGGGTAACGGTGGCGATGAATCCGGCTTTGGCCGCGAACTGCTACCGCCACAAATCCTCGTGGTGACCTTTACCGACGCCGCGACCAAGGAACTGCGTGAGCGCATCCGCATCCGGCTCGCCGAAGCGGCGCGTTTCTTCCGCAGTGAAATCGACCAGCTCGACCCGCTGATCACCGACCTGCGCGACCAGTACGCACCGGAGCAATGGCCCGCCTGCGCCAACCGCCTGGACATCGCCGCGCAGTGGATGGACGAAGCCGCCGTCTCGACCATCCACAGTTGGTGCCAGCGCATGCTGCGCGAGCACGCGTTCGACAGCGGTAGCCTGTTTACCCAGACCCTGGAAACCGACCACAGCGACCTGCTTGGTGAAGTCCTGCGCGATTACTGGCGGCTGTTCTGCTACCCGATGCACGACGATGCGCTCAACTGGGTGCGCAACAATTGGGGCGGCCCCGCCGCGTTGATGCCACGGGTGCGCGCGCTGTTCGGCAGCGAACGCCCCAGCGGTGAAACCCGCGACCCTGCCGAGCTGATAAACGCCTGCCTGCAAGAGCGCCGCGAAGTTCTGAAGGAACTCAAGGCGCCCTGGCAACAATGGGCCATCGAGCTACGTGACATCTGCCTACAAGCCGTCGCCGCCAAAGCCGTCGACGGCCGTAAGATGCAGGCGCGTTACTTCGAGCCCTGGTTCGAAAAGATCAGTGCCTGGGCCGCTGACGAATCCCTCGAACAACTCGACATCGGCACCGGCTTCACCCGCTTGACCCCCGATGGCATGGCCGAAGCCTGGAAGGGCGACCCGCCGCATCATCCCGGTATCGACGCGATGGCCAGCCTCAAGGCCGCCCTCGACGCCCTGCCAACCCCCGACGCCGCCGTGCTGCAACACGCCGCCGGTTGGGTCGGCAAACGTTTCGAAGAAGAGAAACGTCGCCGCGCCGAAATGGGTTTCGACGACATGCTCACCCGCCTCAACAGCGCCTTGCAGGCCGAAGGCGGCGAGCGTTTGGCGAGTGTGATCCGCGAGCAGTTCCCAGTGGCGCTGATCGACGAATTCCAAGACACCGACCCGGTGCAGTACAGCATCTTCGACAGCATCTACCGCATCGAAGAAAACCACCCCGACAGCGGCCTGTTCCTGATCGGTGACCCGAAGCAGGCGATCTACGCCTTCCGTGGCGCCGACATCTACACCTACCTGCGCGCACGCGAGGCCACCACCGGGCGCCATCACACCCTGGGCACCAACTTCCGCTCCAGTCATGCGATGGTCGAGGCGGTCAACCATGTGTTCCAGCGTGCCGAAACCGGGCGTGGCGCGTTCCTGTTCCGCAAGCCGGACGGTGAAAATCCGGTGCCGTTCCAGCCGGTATTGTCCCAGGGCCGCAAAGAGCAATTGCAAGTCGACGGCCAAACACTGCCGGCGATGAACCTGTGGCACCTGCCCACCGACCAGCCGATTTCCAACGTGGTGTACCGCCAACAACTGGCCGCCGCCTGTGCCACGCAAATTGTCGAATTGCTCAACGGCGGGCAGCAGGGCACGGCGGGTTTCCTGCAAGCGGATGACAGCTTCAACGGCGTGCTACCGTCAGACATCGCCATCCTCGTGCGCGACGGCAAGGAAGCCCAAGCCGTGCGCGCCGAGCTGGCTGCCCGTGGCGTGCGCAGCGTGTACCTATCGGACAAAGACTCGGTGTTCGCCGCCCAGGAAGCCCACGACCTGCTGGCCTGGCTCAAGGCCTGTGCCGAGCCGGACGTCGAACGCCCACTGCGCGCCGCCTTGGCCTGCGTGACCCTGAACCTGTCACTGCCGGAACTTGAGCGTCTGAACCAGGACGAACTGGCGTGGGAAACCCGCGTGATGCAGTTCCGTGGCTACCGCGCGATCTGGCGCAGCCAAGGCGTGCTGCCGATGCTGCGCCGCCTGCTCCACGACTTCAAACTGCCGCAAACCCTGATCGCCCGCAGCGATGGTGAACGCGTGTTGACCAACCTGTTGCACCTCAGCGAGTTGCTGCAACAGGCCGCCTCGGAACTCGATGGCGAGCAAGCGCTGATCCGTCACCTGGCCGAACACCTGGCGCTGTCGGGGCAGGCCGGTGAAGAGCAGATCCTGCGCCTGGAAAGCGACGAGCAACTGGTCAAGGTCGTGACGATCCACAAGTCCAAGGGCCTGGAATACGACTTGGTCTTCCTGCCGTTCATCTGCTCGGCCAAACCCGTGGACGGCAGCCGTTTGCCGCTGCACTTTCACGATGAACAGGGTAAACCCCAAGTCAGCCTGCGCCCCACCGCCGAGCTGATCGCCCAGGCCGACGACGAGCGCCTGGCCGAAGACCTGCGCCTGTTCTACGTTGCCCTGACCCGCGCCAAGCACGCCTGCTGGCTGGGCGTTGCCGACCTCAAGCGCGGCAATAGCAGCAGTTCCGTGCTGCATTTGTCTGCACTGGGCTACCTGCTCGGCGCCGGCGCTTCGTTGGGCGAGTCCGCCGCCCTGGCGCGCTGGTTGCTGGACCTGCAGGAAGGCTGCCCCGCCATGCAGTACGGGCAAGTGCCCGAGGCGCAAGACATCCTCTTCCACCCGCCGCGCAACGAAGCCACGCTGCTCGCGCCGCTGCTGCCCAAACGCAAGGCAGCGGAGAACTGGTGGATCGCCTCCTACAGCGCCCTGCGCATTGGCGACAGCATGAGCGTGGCCACGCCAGAAGCGCCGGAAAGCCCACAAGCGCAAAAGCTGTTTGATGACGAGCGTCTCGATCCCGACGCACCGCGCGAAGTGGCGGCGTCTGGCGGTGATATTCACCGTTTCCCACGCGGCCCGAACCCGGGGACCTTCCTCCACGGCCTGCTGGAGTGGGCCGGCGAAGACGGCTTCAACGTCACGCCGCAGGCCATCGAACAAGCCGTCGGCGCGCGCTGCAACCGCCGCAATTGGGAAGGCTGGATCACCACCCTCAGCGGTTGGCTCGGCCAGTTGCTGCACACGCCGCTGCCGGTGGACAACGACCAGGTCACCCTCAGCAGCCTGCAGCAGTACCAGATCGAAATGGAGTTCTGGTTTGCCAGCCACAAGGTCGACGTACTCGCCCTCGACAAACTGGTCTGCCAGCACACCCACAACGGTGTCTCCCGGGTCGCCGCCGAACCGGTGCTGCTCAACGGCATGTTCAAAGGCTTTATCGATCTGACGTTTGAACACGACGGTCGCTATTACGTGGCCGACTACAAATCCAACTGGCTCGGCCCCGATGATTCGGCTTACACACTGGAAGCCATGGAGCAGTCGATCCTCGACCATCGGTACGACCTGCAATACGTCCTTTACCTGCTGGCCCTGCACCGCCAGCTCAAGGCGCGCCTGCCGGATTATGACTACGACCGCCACGTCGGCGGCGCGCTGTATGTGTTCCTGCGCGGCGTTCAATCCGCCAGCCGGGGCGCCTACTTCACCCGCCCGCCGCGTGAACTGATCGAAAGCCTGGACCTGCTGTTCCAGGGCAAGCCCATCCCGCCCAAGGTTGAGCCCGCCTGGGAACAAGGAGTCCTGTTATGAGCCTGTCGCCCCTGCCGCTTGAGGCGCTGGAACCCCTCAGCCGTGCCGCCGACCTCGTGCAACTGCTTGAGCGCTGGGTTGACCGCGGCTGGCTGCGTGCCCTGGACAAGGCCTTCGTCGGCTTCCTCCACGAACTCGACCCCCAGGCCGACCCCGTGGTGCTGCTGGCCGCCGCATTGACCAGCCACCAGCTGGGCCACGGTCACGTGTGCCTGGACCTGGTCGAAACCCTCAAGGCGCCGGACTTCGCCCTGTCCTTGCCGCCCGAAGGCGATCTGCAAACGGGGGCGATGTTGCTGCCGTCGCAGTTGCTCAACGGCCTCGACGGCGCCCACTGGTGCGCGGCCCTGGCCACCAGTCGCCTGGTCGCGCCGGGCGGCGATGGCAGCGAGTCGGCCCACAGCCGTCCGTTGGTGTTGTGCGGCACGCGCCTGTACCTGCGCCGCTACTGGACCTACGAGCGGCGCATCGACAGTGCCTTGCGCCGGCGCCTCGCTACCCAGGAAAGCGTCGCCGCCGACTTGCCCCAGCGCCTCAACGGCCTGTTCGACCAGCCGCCACCCGATGGCGTGATCGACTGGCAAAAGCTCGCCTGCGCCCTGGCCACTCGCGGTGCGTTCAGCATCGTCACGGGCGGCCCGGGCACGGGCAAGACCACCACCGTGGTGCGCCTGCTGGCTTTGTTGCAGGCACCAGCGGTAGAAGCCGGCAGCCCGCTGCGCATTCGCCTCGCCGCACCGACCGGCAAAGCCGCCGCGCGTCTCACCGAGTCCATCAGCCAGCAAGTGCAGTCGCTGACCGTGCCCGACACCGTGCGCGAAAAAATCCCGACCCAGGTCACCACCGTTCACCGTCTGCTGGGCAGCCGTCCAGGCACGCGGCACTTCCGTCATCACTTGGGCAACCCATTACCCCTGGATGTGCTGGTGGTGGACGAAGCCTCGATGATCGACCTGGAAATGATGGCCAACCTGCTGGACGCCTTGCCACCGCACGCGCGTTTGGTGCTGCTGGGCGACAAGGACCAACTCGCCTCGGTCGAGGCCGGCGCCGTACTCGGCGACCTGTGCCGCGACGCCGAAGACGGCTGGTATAGCGCCGAGACCCGGCAATGGCTGCAAGCGGTCAGCGGCGAAGACCTCGGCGCCAGTGGCTTGCAAGAAGACCTCGATGGCAGCCACCCGCTGGCCCAGCAAGTGGTGATGCTGCGCTATTCCCGGCGGTTTGGCGAAGGCAGCGGCATCGGCCAATTGGCGCGCCTGGTCAACCAACAACACGCCGACGAAGCCCGCCAACTCTTGAATGCCCGCAGCCACGATGACCTGGCCTGCGTCAGGCTCAAGGGCGAACACGATCACGCCCTGGAACGCCTGGTGCTGGACGGGCAGGGCAGCGACGGTGCCCAGGGTTATCGCTACTACCTCGACCTGCTGCGCAGCGCACGCCCGGCCCTCGACACCCCGCGCGAAGACGCCGCCTGGACCCACTGGGCCCAACAGCTGCTGCAAGCCTTCGACGCATTCCAACTGCTCTGCGCCGTGCGCAAAGGCCCGTGGGGCGTGGAAGGGCTGAACCTGCGCATCACCGCCGCCTTGCGCAAAGTGCGGCTGATCGACGGTGACGAGCAATGGTACGAAGGCCGCCCGGTGCTGATGACCCGCAACGATTACGGCTTGGGCTT
Organism: Pseudomonas sp. 18.1.10; assembly: GCF_024655625.1. NCBI lineage: Bacteria > Pseudomonadati > Pseudomonadota > Gammaproteobacteria > Pseudomonadales > Pseudomonadaceae > Pseudomonas > Pseudomonas sp. 18.1.10. The sequence continues at coordinate 10,095 of NZ_JANLGL010000116.1, read as the reverse complement.
GATGAACGGCGATATCGGCATCGCCCTCAAATTGCCGGAAAGCGACGGCGGGCCCCACGTGTTGCGGGTGGCTTTCCCACGTAACGATGGCCAGGGCGGTGTGCGCTTTGTGCTGCCTAGCCGTCTGAATGATGTGGAAACCGTGTACGCCATGACTGTGCACAAATCGCAGGGCTCGGAATTTACCCACACCGCGTTGATCCTGCCGGACGCGCTTAACCCGGTGCTGACCAAAGAACTGATTTACACCGGCATCACCCGGGCCAAGCGTTGGTTCAGCCTGATCGAGCCCCGTGGCGGGGTGTTTGAAGAGGCCGTGGCGCGCAAGGTGAAGCGCTTGAGCGGGTTGATGCTGGAGTTGGAACATGACGCGGAAAAATCTGACTGATAGGTCATTTTTGGCGCCATATCGCGGGGGTTTCCGTCGCTGTGCTATCGTTGCGGCATCATCCTGAAAAGACCTGAGAGAATCGCTGCATGAAGGTGGCTGGCTCGTCCGCAGAGCGTAGTTTGAGCTGGAGACGCATGTTACTGGTGGCGGTTCTTGGCCTGCTCGCGCCCCGCGTATTTGCCCAGGCACCGAGCCCGGCAGATCACCGTGCCCAGGCGGTCACCCAAGTGGTCCTCGGCATCCTCAGCTATGCCCGTTGGCCGGTGGAACCGGCGCAATTGCGCTTGTGTATCGTCGGGCCGACCCAATACACCGACGACCTTATCAAAGGCACCACCCAAGCCACGGGGCGACCGGTGGTGGTGCAGCGGCTGCTGGCGGATCACCCGGATATCGTCAATGCCTGCAACGCCGTGTATATCGGCAAGCTCAGCGGCGATGAGCGCAGCAAACTGTTTGCCTCGCTGATCGGTCATCCGGTGCTCAGCATCAGTGAAGGCGGCGATCAATGCACGGTGGGCAGCCTGTTCTGCCTGCGGGTGGGGGATGAGCAAGTGTCGTTCGAGGTCAATCTCGACTCCGTGGCGCGCAGCGGCGTACGTATTCACCCCAGCGTGCTGCAACTGTCCCGTCGCCGGGCGCCCGAGCCATGAGCGCGGTAAACGTGCGCCCGACCCTGCGCTCGGTCATCGGGCGTGGGCACATGATCCTGGCGCTGGTGGCGGTGAGCCTGGCCAGCGTCTCCCTGACCCTGCTCGGCGTGCTGGCGCTGCGGGTCTACGCCGAGCACAACCTGCACCTGATCGCGCGCTCCATCAACTACACCGTGGAAGCGGCGGTGGTGTTCAACGACAGCGCCGCCGCCACCGAAGCCCTGAGCCTGATCGCCTCCACCGAAGAAGTGGCCCGAGCCGAAGTCTTCGACGCCAACGGCAAGCTGCTGGCGCAATGGGTACGCCCGGACACCGGCATGCTCTCGCGGGTTGAACTGGAACTGGCGCATACCCTGCTCGAACAGCCCATCAGCCAGCCGATCCTGCATCAAGGGCGCACCGTGGGCAGCATTCACCTCACCGGTCACGGCGCCAGCCTGCTGCGCTTCTTGCTCAGCGGCCTGGCCGGCATCCTGATTTGCACCGCCCTCAGCGCCTGGGTCGCCCTGCACCTGGCGCAGCGCCTGCTGCGTGGCATCACCGGCCCGCTGCAAAGCCTCGCCGCCGTGGCCCACGCTGCCCGTAGCGAGCGGGATTTCGACCGGCGCGTGCCACCGGCGCAGATCGCCGAACTCGACAGCCTGGGCAGCGACTTCAACGCCTTGCTCGGCGAGATGGAAGCCTGGCAAAGCCACCTGCAAAGCGAAAACGAAACCCTCGCGCACCAGGCCAACCACGACAGCCTCACCGGCCTGCCCAACCGTGCCTTTTTCGAAGGCCGCTTGATCCGTGCCCTGCGCAGCGCCGCCAAACTCAACGAGCGGGTCGCCGTGTTGTTCCTCGACAGCGATCGCTTCAAGGACATCAACGACAACTTCGGCCACGCCGCCGGCGATGCCGTCCTGGTCGCCGTGGCCGAGCGCGTGCGTGCGCAGTTGCGTGAAGACGACCTGGTGGCGCGCCTGGGTGGCGATGAGTTCGCCATCCTGCTGGCGCCGCTGCACAAGCTTGAAGATGCCCAGCGCATCGCCGACAAAATCATCGCCAGCATGGACTTGCCAATCCCGGTGCCGGGCAATACCCAGGTGTTGACCTCCCTCAGTATCGGCATCGCCATCTACCCCGATCATGGCGCCACCCCTGGCACCTTGCTCAATGCCGCCGACGCAGCGATGTACCAGGCCAAGCGCCTGTCGCTCGGCGGCCAGCAAACGGCGGAGCCGGAGAGCCCCGTCGTCAATGTTCAACACAGGAGTTGACCCCTTGTTTTCGACCGCACGTTTCATGTTTATCACCCTGCTGGTGGCACTGCTCGCCCTCGGCGGCTGCCAGACCGCCCCACCCAAAGGCCTGACCCCGGCGCAAGTCGCTGTGCTCAAGCAACAGGGTTTTGAACTCACCGACGAAGGCTGGGCGTTTGGCTTGTCGGGCAAAGTGCTGTTTGGCAGCGACGTCGAAGCGCTGAACAAACCCAGCACCGATATCGTCGAACGCATCGGCAAGGCCCTGCTGGGTGTCGGCATCGAACGCGTGCGCGTGGACGGCCACACCGATGCCTCGGGCAAAGAAGCCTACAACCAGCAACTGTCCCTGCGCCGCGCCAAGAGCGTGGCCAAGGTGCTGACGGGCGTGGGAATGAAGGAAGAAAACATCCAGCTGCGTGGCCTGGGCAGCAGCGAACCGGTGGCGCCGAACACCACGGTGGCGGGGCGCACGGAGAATCGGCGGGTGTCGATTGTGGTGATTGCGGACTGAACCCGTCCCGCCAATCTCAATGTGAAACCCAATCAACTGTGGGAGCTGGCTTGCCGGCGATAGCGGTGTCTCAGTACCGGATGTACTGACTGACACACTGCCATCGCTGGCAAGCCAGCTCCCACAGTTGGTTTTGTGGTGTGCCTGAAACAGCGTTTGCTAAGTAACTTCTCCGTAGGAAAGCGCGGCCATGACGAATTTTGATGGCTAGGCTGATGAGGTTTCGCTTTTTTGCAAATGGTGGGCTTAGTTAAATGAACGCTCCAACTAACCACCGTAAAGGATTGCGATGAACATAAACGTCAGTGATTTCCGGCAAGCAGTTTCCAAAGTTAGACTTTCAAAATTTGCCTTCGATGAGCTTTTGAGCGCAAGAGAGTTGCTAGCATCTGAAAGTCAGGAGGCTCGATTCGATACCAAGACTGCCTACATCAATTCTCTACAATCATCCGTCTTGAGTGAGGAGCTAGATAGAATCCGAACCATGATCGACCATGAATGCCATGTCTTGATTCTTGATGGTTTTAAGGTCGAGAAACTTGAAACCTTTAAATCACTGATATGGACATTTGGTTCGCTACTCGGCGTACCCATGGTGCAGAATCATCTGGGTCACAAGGTGATTGAGGTTTATGACAGAGGCGGTAAGAGTATTGAGGAGGGGGCGAGATACCATCAAACCCGTCAAGGTGCGTACGTACACAACGATGGAGTGAGCGATCCGCTACCTATCGATTACTTGATCCTGGCTTGCGGACAGCAAGCGCTTTTGGGCGGCGAGAGCATCCTGATTGATGCAAGCGCGGTATACGCGGAGCTGATGGCGTTTCCAGAAATATTGGAAGAGCTTAAATGCAACTTCTTTTTTGAAAATCGCGGTATGTCAGATGAAGAGCAGCTTTTCAAGGCGCCCATTCTGAGCTTTTCCAATGAAGGCATTCCACTGATCAGATACTTTCGGGTCTACATTGAATCCGCCCACATCAAGGCGGGAGTGCCGTTAACGGTGACTCAATGTCAAGCGCTGGACTTTCTGGATACTGTTCTCGATCAGTCATCCGTTCAGCAGCGAGTGTTGCTGGAACCAGGGCAGGTACTTATTTCGGCCGATAATAAGTTTCTTCATACTCGCACCCACTTCATTGACAGGAATACGCCACGTTGTGCGATAGATGATGCTGAGTCTTTGAGCGATCTAAATCGCTACATGCTACGGATGTGGTTGCGCAAACAATGATACCTCGATGCCCATAGCGTACATCCTCTACTATCCGCCACAAGCTGAGCCCCATGGACAACTCCGATATCGCGATCACGCTGGTCTTGATCTCTGCCTTCATGCACGCCACCTGGAACGCTGTCGTCCGCGCCGGCAGCAGTCGCTTAATGACCTTGGCCATGGTGGATGGCACCGCGCTGGTGATATGCCTGTTGGCGTTGCCGTTTGTCAGCGTGCCGAGCCTGGAGGTGTGGGGCTACATCCTCGTCTCCGTGGGACTTAATACGGTCTATCGGCTATTTCTGATCAAAGCCTATGAAACGGGAGATTTCGGGCAGGTGTACCCGGTGATGCGTGGGATACCGCCGGTACTGGTCGCGTTGTTTTCCTACTTTCTGTTGCATGAGCAGTTGTCACGCGAGGCGCTGGCGGGTGTGGTGTTGATTTGTGTGGGCATCATCAGCCTGACCTTTGTGCGCAGGATGACGGCGCGAATGTTCAAGCCGATCCTCATGGCGGTGTGTGCCGGGGCGTTTATCGCGGCTTACACGGTGGTGGACGCTAAAGGCGTGAGAGCCAGTGAAACGGTGTTGCAATACATCATCTACCTGACGGTATTCCAGAGCATTCCGATCCCGGTGCTGGCGTTTTCCAGGGAGCGTTTGGCCTTGATACGTGCGATACGTGGGCATTGGCGAGTTGGTCTGTTAGGCGGTGTTTTTTACCTGGCGTCTTACGGATTGGTGTTGTTTGCGTTGTCGCTGGACGCGGTGGCCAAGGTCTCAGCGCTGCGGGAAACCAGTGTTATTATCGGCGCCATTATTGCCGCGCTGTTCTTTCACGAGCGGTTCGGTTGGCGACGGATGCTGTCGGCATTCGTCATTGTTTGCGGGATCATCTTGATCAAAGTGAGCACCTGATGGCCCAGCGTCCGCCTCCCACTCCGATGCTTCAAGCGTTCGTCAGCGCTGCGCAAACCGGTAGCTTTGCGCGTGCGGCGTCGCAGCTTAACCTCACCGCCAGCGCCATCAGCCATCAAATTGCAGGCCTGGAGGAATGGTGGGGCGTGCAGTTGTTTGAGCGGCATTCACGCGGCGTCAAGCTGACGTCCGCAGGGCAGGCTTTGTTGCCGGTCACCGACGAATTTTTCAAGGCGCTGGATGGGGTCTTGCATTCACTTAACCCCGCAAAATCCCGACCGCTGTACCTCTCATGCACGTCCTCGCTCTGCTCGACGTGGCTGATCCCCAGGATGCACGGCTCTCACACTGAGGCTTCGTTCAACCTTGATCTGGTGTTGACCAGCGCCGACATCAACAGCACCAGTCTGGAAGCGCATCAATACGATGTCGCGGTGGTGATGGGGTATGGCGATTACCCGGATCAACATGTTGAACTGCTGATGCGTGACGCGGTGTTCCCCGTTTGCTCGCCGGAATTTCTACGGTTGAAGGGGGATATCGCGCCGGGGGATGTCGCCCATTACCCGCTGATTCATCGGGTGGACGATCAGGTGTGTCCGGGGTGGGAAAGCTGGTTTGCGTTTCAGGGCCTGCCGACGCCGCCTTATCACCATGGGCCTCGATTTCCGGATTCGAGCCTGGCGATCAGTCTGGCGGTAAAGGGCACAGGGATTGCGCTGGGCAGGACTGCGTTGGTGTATGACCAATTGGAAAACGGTGCATTGGTTGCGTTGAAAAGCCCCGTGATGATGTCCCCAGCGGCCTACTACATCATTTGTCGAAATGGGCGGCAGTCAGAGCCGGATATTGCGCGTCTGATTGAATGGCTCAAGACCCGTGCGGGTGAGTTCCTGCGCGAAGTTCGGGCTCGGTATCCACAAATAGCCGGGACCACCGCCGTTTAAATGTGGGGAGGAGCAGGGCTCCTCCCGCATTCGAACGGTGTTCGCTTAACGGCCCGGTGTCATCGCTTGCGTCAGGTCATCGACCACGGCTTTGCCCATTTCACACAGGTAATGCGCGGCCCACGCGTATTGCTCGCCGCGTACATCCATGGCGGCCTCCATCGCGAGTTTCTTGGAGTAGAAAAGCAGGGTGGAGGCGTGCACTAACGCTTCCTCAATGGGCATGCCGGCGTTGACGCGGAACAGGGGTTTTTCGTTTTCGCCGTAGTCGCCGAAGGTGACGACGCCGAGGGTGGTGATGGAAGAAAGCGGTGGGTCGGGGACGATTTTGGTCATGATCTATACCTGGGAGTTTAGGGAGCCACCCACTCATGTCGCTAAACATGAAAGGGTGGCAGCTGTACGCAGGTTAGCGAACCGGACCCAGGATCCGGCAGACCCGAAGGTCTCCCACGCACAGCAGCCATAACACGACAACGACGAGCATGAAGCGCTTGCCGTTGGAGGCTGTGTCCGGGTTCGGGTCGCTAAACCCGTTCGCTGATGTCAGCGAAGTACGGAGGCTAATGACTCGAACCCTAAGGCATAATAGGCCGGAGATTCTTTAGGAAACGTCCTGCAAATTAAAGCGAATCATCGTTGATGGCCCTTTAATCCGCGAACCTGATCTCCCGTGTCTCCCCCATCAACAACCCCTGATTCTGCTCTGTCACTTCCCTGATGTAGTCCCACAACAACGTAATCCGCTTCAACTTGCGCAAATCCTCCCGGCAATACATCCAGAACTGCCGCGTAATCGTTATCTCCTCCCCCAGCACCGGCAACAACCGTGGGTCCTGCGCGGCCAAAAAGCACGGCAGTATCGCCATCGACCGCCCCTGCTGCGCCGCCACGTACTGTGCAATCACACTGGTGCTGCGCAAGCTGGCGCTGGCGCCAGGCACCACATTCGCCAGGTACAACAATTCTGAGCTGAAGGCCAAATCATCCACATAGCTGATAAACGGATGCTCGGCCAAATCCGCGGGTTTGCGGATCGGCGGGTGTTGGTCGAGGTAGTCCTGGGTCGCGTACAGCTGCAATTTGTAGTCGCACAGTTTGCAGCACACGTAGGGCCCGTGTTCCGGGCGTTCCAGGGCGATGACGATGTCGGCTTCACGCTTGGACAGGCTGATGAAGTGGGGCAGGGGCAGGATGTCCACCGAGATCGCCGGGTAGGTATCGACAAAATGGCTCAACTGCGGGGTCACGAAAAAGCTGCCGAAGCCTTCGGTGCAGCCCATGCGCACATGGCCGGACAGTGCCACGCCGGAGCCGGAGACTTGCTCGCAGGCCATGTGCAGGGTGCTTTCGATGGACTCCGCGTAACCCAGCAAACGCTGGCCTTCGGGGGTGAGGACGAAACCGCTGGTGCGGGATTTTTCGAACAGCAGGGTGCCGAGTGACACTTCCAGCGAACTGATGCGCCGGGACACCGTGGTGTAGTCCACGGCCAGGCGCTTGGCGGCGACGCTGGCCTTGCGGGTGCGGGCCACTTCGAGGAAAAACTTCAGGTCATCCCAGTTCAGGGAGCCCAGTGACGTGATGTTTTTTTGCATATTGGACCGGCTTTTATGTGCGTTCTTATTAGAAGTTTGCACATCTATACTCCAAAAACAGTCCGAACGCCTCATTCTTCAAGGCGGTTCAACGCCTTGGTTCTCTGCATATCAATAAGAATTGGAGACCCCATGAACGCATCTGCCGATATTTCCTTACAACAGGTCAAGTTGCTGATTAACGGTGAATGGGTCGAGTCCAAGACCACCGAATGGCACGACATCGTCAACCCGGCCACCCAAGAGGTGCTGGCCAAAGTCCCGTTCGCCACCGCCGATGAAGTCAATGCCGCCATCGACGCTGCCCACCGCGCCTTCCAGACCTGGAAGCTGACGCCGATCGGTGCGCGCATGCGCATCATGCTCAAGCTGCAAGCCTTGATTCGCGAACATTCCAAACGCATCGCCGTCGTCCTCAGCGCCGAGCAGGGCAAGACCATTGCCGATGCCGAAGGCGATATTTTCCGTGGCCTGGAAGTGGTCGAGCACGCGTGCTCCATCGGCACCTTGCAGATGGGCGAATTCGCCGAAAACGTCGCCGGTGGCGTAGATACCTACACCCTGCGCCAACCCATCGGCGTGTGCGCGGGGATTACCCCGTTCAACTTCCCGGCGATGATTCCGCTGTGGATGTTCCCGATGGCGATTGCCTGCGGTAACACCTTCGTGCTCAAACCGTCCGAACAGGACCCGCTGTCCACCGTACTGCTGGTTGAGCTGGCGCTCGAAGCGGGTGTGCCGCCTGGTGTACTCAACGTGGTCCACGGCGGTAAGGATGTGGTGGATGCGCTGTGCACCCATAAAGACATCAAGGCCGTGTCCTTCGTCGGTTCGACCGCCGTCGGCACCCACGTCTATGACCTGGCCGGCAAACATGGCAAGCGTGTGCAGTCGATGATGGGCGCGAAAAACCACGCCGTGGTGCTGCCCGATGCCAACCGCGAACACACCCTCAACGCCCTGGTCGGTGCCGGTTTCGGCGCGGCGGGCCAGCGTTGCATGGCCACCTCGGTGGTGGTGCTGGTGGGTGCGGCCAAACAATGGCTGCCGGACCTCAAGGCGCTGGCGCAGAAACTCAAGGTCAATGCCGGCAGCGAAGCGGGCACGGATGTAGGCCCGGTGATCTCCAAGCGCGCCAAGGCACGCATCCTGGACTTGATCGAAAGCGGTGTGAAAGAAGGCGCCAAGCTGGAGCTGGATGGTCGTGACATCAAGGTGCCGGGCTTTGAGCAAGGCAACTTCGTCGGCCCGACCCTGTTCTCGGGCGTGACCACCGATATGCAGATCTATACCCAGGAAATCTTCGGCCCGGTGCTGGTGGTGCTCGAAGTCGCGACCCTCGATGAAGCCATCGCGCTGGTCAACGCCAACCCGTTTGGCAACGGCACCGGCCTGTTCACCCAGAGCGGTGCAGCGGCGCGTAAGTTCCAGAGTGAAATCGATGTAGGCCAGGTCGGCATCAACATCCCGATCCCGGTGCCGGTGCCGTTCTTCAGCTTCACCGGTTCCCGTGGTTCCAAGCTCGGCGACCTCGGTCCTTACGGCAAGCAAGTGGTGCAGTTCTACACCCAGACCAAGACCGTCACCAGCCGCTGGTTCGATGACGACACGGTCAACGATGGCGTCAACACCACCATCAACCTGCGCTGATTACGGGAGACGACCATGAAGATTGCATTTATCGGCCTGGGCAACATGGGCGCGCCCATGGCCCGCAACCTAATCAAGGCTGGCCACGCGCTGAACCTGTTTGACCTGAACCAGACAGTGCTCAAGGAATTGGCCGAACTGGGCGGCAGCATCAGCGATTCACCGCGTGATGCCGCAAGCGGCGCGGAGCTGGTGATTACCATGTTGCCGGCCGCAGCCCATGTGCGCAGTGTCTGGCTCGGTGAAGACGGCGTATTGGCCGGCATCGGCCAAGGCGTACCGGCCGTGGATTGCAGCACCATCGACCCGCAGACCATCCGCGACGTGGCTGCTGCGGCGACCAAACAAGGCGTTGCAGTGGCCGACGCCCCGGTCTCCGGCGGCACCGGCGGCGCCCAGGCCGGTACGCTGACCTTCATGGTCGGCGCCAACCCGGACCTGTTCGCCACCCTGCAACCGGTGCTGGCGCAAATGGGCCGCAACATCGTGCACTGCGGTGACGTCGGCACCGGCCAGATCGCCAAGATCTGCAACAACCTGCTGCTGGGCATCAGCATGGTCGGCGTCAGCGAAGCCATGGCTTTGGGCGATGCACTGGGGATCGACACCCAGGTGCTGGCGGGGATCATCAACAGCTCCACCGGGCGTTGCTGGAGTTCCGACACCTACAACCCGTGGCCGGGGGTGATTGAAACCGCGCCGTCGTCGCGCGGCTATACCGGTGGGTTTGGTGCTGACCTGATGCTCAAGGATCTTGGGCTGGCGACTGAGGCGGCACGCCAGGCTAAGCAACCTGTGATTCTGGGCGCGGTGGCGCAGCAGTTGTACCAATCAATGAGCCAGCGTGGGGAAGGGGGCAAGGACTTCTCGGCGATTATCAACAGCTATCGCAAACCCGAATAAACACTGTGGCGAGGGAGCTTGCTCCCGCTGGAGTGCGAAGCGCTCCCAAGATTTTGGGG
>NZ_JANLGL010000115.1:0-19030 GCF_024655625.1 Pseudomonas sp. 18.1.10 | reverse complement strand
CGCGAGCAAGCCCGCTCCCACACAAGCCCGCTCCCACACAAGCCCGCTCCCACACTAATCTCCTTCCACTGTCAGACCGCGCTAGGCTTGGGCGCAGGCTGCACCGAGGTCTTGCGCCCCAACATCACCGTCACAATCACCCCACACGCAAACACCCAGGTAATCGGCTCGATCTGTTCGCCAAAGAACAGCGCCGAAAACGCGATGGTAAAGAAGATCTGCAACAACTGGATCTGGCTCACCCGCGCGATCCCGCCCATGGCCAACCCGGCATACCAGGCAAAGAACCCGAGGAACTGCGAGAACAGCGACACATAACCGAAGGCCCACCAGGCCCGCGTGGAAATCGCCCCTTGATGCTGCGCCGCCAGGTACCACACCGGGCCGATCAATACCGGCGTCGACAGCACCAGCGCCCAGCAGATCACCTGCCAGCCGCCCATCTCCTTGGCCAGTCGGCCACCTTCGGCATAGCCCAGGCCGCCCACGGCGATGGCGCCGAGCATCAACAAATCGCCCGCCTGAATGCTGCCCGCACCGGTAATCAACGCATAACTCAACACCAAGCCACTGCCCAGCGCTGCACAGGCCCAGAAGGCTTTGGACGGCCGTTCGTGGGACAGCCACGCCGCATACAGCGCCACGCACAGCGGTTGCAGGCCGTTGACCAGTGCACCATGGGACGCCGGCAGGGTTTGCATGGCCCACGTCGACAGCACCGGGAAGCCGAGGATCACCCCGGCAATCACCAGGCACAGGCCGCGCACCTGGCGCCAGGTCGGCCATTGTTCACGGCGCCACAACAACAACGCCGCCGCCGGGATGGCCGCAAACAGCGCGCGGCCGAGGCCGTTGAGCAGCGGGTGGATTTCCTGCACCACGATGCGGGTGAAGGGCAGGGTCAGGCTGAAGATGATGACGCCCAGCAGGCCGAGGGCCATGCCGGTGTTTTCGCGCGAGCTCATGGAGTGGGACCGAAATCGAGAGGGCTTCAAGGGAAGCCCATCTAGCCACACCCCCCGCCGATCAAGGGCCTACAGCTGGGTGCGGATTTATCCGTACAGTTTTTTCAGAAGAAGCGCGTGATGCTGATCTTGGCGTTGCGGCCTTGGCTGTAGACACCTTCGCCGCTAAGTGCCGGTTGGTAGAAACGGTTGAACAGGTTGTCGACGGTGAAGTTGATCTCGGTGCCCTTGAGACCGGCCTGTTGTGGTTTCCAATTGGCAAACAGGCCTTGTGTGTCGTAGCTGGCGTTCTCCGTCTGGTCGTAGATGAAGTCGCCGATGCTGGAGTTCAAACCGCCCGCGTAAACATCGGTGGGCACGCGATCGGTCTTGCGTACGAACTGGCCCTGCCAGCCCACCTGCGCATCCCAGCTCGGGATCTTGGTACCCAGCACCACCACCCATTTGGCCGGTGGGATATCCCGCGCCCATACGTGCAGGTCTGTCGCCCAGGGGTTGGTGTAGGGGTTGTCGCGCTTGCCTGTGGCCCAGGAGTAAGTCAGGGAACCGAACAGGTAGGTCGAGTCGTAGTAGCTTTCCAGCTCGACGCCCTTGATGGTCATGCCACCCACATTGCGATAGTTGGTCCTGGACGCCGCGTCACTGCATACCCCATCGATACTGCCCGAAACTGTCAGTTGCCGTTCGCAGCCGACGCCGGTGGCTTTCATGATTTCGTCTTCAATACGGTTGTGGAACAGCGTGGTGCGCAGTTGCAGGTTGTCCTCGCGGGTGAATAGCCCCGAGAAGTTGGTGACGTTGCCCGCGGTAATCGCCGTAATGCGCTCCGGGTCGAGGTTCAGGCTGGTGGCGCTACGGGTGCTGATAGCGCCTTGGACTTCGTACTGTTCATCGATCACCGGCGCGCGCCACGTGCGGTTCCAACTGGCGAAGAAGGCCACATCCGGGGTCACGTTCCAGAACGCCGCCAGTCGCGGCGACCATCCTGTGTAGGTGCGGTCGCTGTAGTCGTGGCCCACTTTCGGGTCCGGGCTGCTGTAGTTCGGCGCGTCATTGGCTTGACCGCGGTTGCGCACATGGTCGTAACGCAGGGACGGCGTAATGGTCACGTCGCCCAGGGTAATCGCGTCCTGGATGTAGAACGCGTTGCTATCGACCTTGCCGTGGGGCATGAAGTACGGCTGGAAATGCCCATAGTTGTATTTGGCGGTGTTGTAGGTGGCGCCCGGCATCCAGCTCTCGGTTTCGCGCTTGTGCTTGCGGATCTGCACGCCCGTGGTCACCGCGTGCTCCAGCGGACCAGTGGTCAGCAGGCTGGTATTGCGCAGTTCGAGGATGCGGTCTTTGTAGGACGTATCCATCTTGCGTCCACCGGTAGCCGGGCTAATGACGGCATTCTCGGCGCGCTCATCGGTCTGGTCGGTATTGGACTCCGAGTAGCTCAGCTTCAGGTCGATGAGCGGGTTGTTCAGTGGGTGGTACTCGTACTTGCTCGACCAGGTGGTGTCCACTGTGTCGCGGTCGGCCAGGAAGCGAGACACCGCCGTTGCGTAGCCATAACGGTCGATGGCCGGTTGTTTCGGGGGTGATGGGTAGGACTTAGCCGAGAACGGCGTCATACGTTGGCTTTGGGCGCGAGAGTAAGACAGGCCCATGCTGTGTTCATCGGTGAAATACGCGTTGAATTTGAACAGTTGGCCTTCGACATCCTGCGCGCTATTGGGCAACCGTTTGGGGTTGATCGGGTATTCATTGCGCGGATCGGGCGGCGTGCCGGCAAGCTTGAGGTCGTCGCCGTCGCGCTTGGTCAGGTAGGCCAGGCCGTCCATGCGGCCGTCGTCGGTGCGGCCATACACGGCGCCGGTGTAGACCTGCTCGTGGTTGTTGCTGGCGTAGCCGTATTTGACCATCGCCCCGGCATTTTGCCCGTCCTTGAGCAGGTCCGGTGCGTCCTTGGTAATCATGTTGACCGTGCCGCCAAAACCGCCGTTACCGGTAAATGGCGAGTAAGGGCCTTTTTCCACCTCAATACTTTTGATCAGCTCGGGCTCGATGAAGATGGTGCCTTGTTGATAACGCTCGAAACCGCTTTTGGCCGCGCCATCCACGGTCATTGGCACATCCTCGGCATCGCCCATGCCGCGGATGTTCATGGTCTGGCCGCCTGGCTTGGGTGAGCCGCCCATGGAGACGCCGGGCAGGGTCTGCAACAGTGAAGGAATGTTGTCGGGCTGGTAGCGGTCGATATCCGCCTGGCTCAGCGTGGAGCGGCCCACGGTGCTGGAGTCGACCTGGCTACCGGTGCCGATCACGCTCAGTGCATCCAGTTGAACAACGCCGCTGTTGGTGGTCTTGCCCTCATCGGGGCGCACGACGTAGGTGCTGCCGACCTTTATCAGGGTGAACTCGCCGTTTTTCAGCAGGGTGCGAATCGCCACTTCCGGCGTGAAGTTGCCGTTGAGTGCTGGCGCTTGCACGTTCTTGAGCAGTTCTTCATCGAACAGCAGCTGGATTTTCGCCTGTTGCGCCACCTGGCTCAGGGACGTGGCCAGCGACTGCGCAGGCAGTTGCAGCGTGAGCGATTCGGCTTGGGCACTGAGGCTCAATACCAGGCAGCTAGCGATGAGCGTCGGTCGAAGAAACAGGTGCGAAGCGAGGCAAGGCGCGCGAAACATGAAATCCCCCGGTGCGGCTAAATAGCCAAAAAGGTGTGCGTATCAAACACAGACCGGGGGAAGACGGGGCTGGTAAACAAATCCACACCTGCGAATGCAAAATATTCTCAAATAAGCCTTACTGGCTCGATTCGATCCTGACCACGCCATCGGCCGAGGCCACGGTTTTCACCGGCAGCAGGGCGGGCAGGGCGTTGAGCAGGGCGTCGGGGTCATTCACATCGAGATTGCCCGACACCTTCAACTGCGCCACGGCCTGGCTGACGTGCAACGGCGCCTGCGGGCGGTACAGGCTCAACTCGTCGACCAGGCTGGCCAGTTCGCGGTTGCGAAACGACAAGTGGCCGCTGCGCCAGTCGGCGACTTCTTCAGCGTTGAGCGTTTGCTGTTGCAGCGTGCCCTTGGCGTAGCTGTAGGTGGCGCGTTGCTGGGCGCCGAGCACGGTGACCGGGTTTTTTGCGTCCGGCGCGAACGCCACCTGGCCGTGGGCGACGCTGACCACCAGTTGCTGCTGGCTGCGGCGCACATCGAAACCGGTGCCGACTACCCGCACATTGGCCTCACCGGCTTGTACGAACAGGGGCCGTTCCTTGTCGGGCGCCACCTCGATGTACAACTGGCCCTTGTCCAGGTGCACGATGCGCTGGTGGGCGTTGAAGTCCACGCGCAGCTGGGTGTTGGCATTCACGTACAGGGTGCTGCCATCGGGCAGGTTCAGGGTGCGCATGCCTTTGGCGTGGGCGGCGACCTGACTGTGATAAAGCTCGCGGGGCGCGCCAATGTGCGTGGCCAGCACGGCGCAGATTACTGCTGCGGCCACCGCCAGGGCCGGGCGCCATACCGAGGGCTTGCGTTGGGGCAGCGCCACGGGCTTGTTCAGTTGCTGCAACTGGGCGAGGTCCGCCCACAGTTGCTCGAATTCGGCATAGGCGCGGGCATGGGCCGGCTCGGCCTGCCAGGCGGCGAAGGCCTTGCGATCGGCGCGGTCGGTGTCGGCGTGGTTGCGGGCAAACCAGCTGGCGGCTTGGGCGTCGATGGAGTCGCTGTCCTCGATGTCGATGTCGCTCAGGCGGTTCATTCTGGCTGCTCCGTGCCGGGTTCGTGTTGAAGGCGTCGCTTGCAATGCAGCAGGGCCAAGGCGATGTGCTTCTCCACCATGCTGGTGGAGATGCCCATGCGTTCGGCGATCTGCGCCTGGCTCAGGCCTTCGAAGCGGTGCAGCATAAGGGCTTCTCGTCGGCGGGGCGAGAGTTCGGCGAGGACTTCTTTCAACTGTTCCAGGCGTTGCAAGCGTTGCGCGGCGGCCATGGGCTCGTTTTGCTCGTCGGTGACAGGCTCCGCGTCCCTTTCGGCCTGATCCTGGTGGACGGTCTGCCGTACCTTCTGTTTACGCCAGTGATCGCGCAGCAGGTTGCGCGCCATCTGGAACAGAAACGCCCGTGGCTGCTCGACCTTGGCGCGGTCGCGGTAGTCCAGCCATTGGGTGAAGACATCCTGGGTCATGTCCGCGGCGTCGCTGGCGTTGTCCGTGCGTTTGCGCAGGAAATACAGGATATCTGTATAAAAACCGCGAAAGGCATCGGCCGCCAACGGGTCGGGCTTGGGACGAGACATGGATATCCTTCTTGACGAAGCACGACGTAGGAAAGTCGCGAATGGTATCGAGAACCATTGCTATTTGTCTCTATATAACGGATGTACGCGATTAAAAATGTGGGAGAAGGGCAATGTGGGAGCCGGGCTTGCCCGCGATTGCATCACCTCGGTTTCACGGATGAACCGCGGTGTCTGCATCGCAGGCAAGCCAGCTCCCACGAGGGTTGCGGTGTTAGCGCAGTAATGTTTTCAGCTGTTCGATCCCGGCTTCACCCAACGGGAATACCGGCAACCGTGGATCGCCCGCCTCCAACCCGGTCAAGCGCAACCCGGCCTTGATCGTCGCCGGCAACCCCCCTTTGAGAATGAACTCCAGCAACGGCAACTGGCGATAGAACAGCGCGCGTGCCGTTGTCAGGTCATTGGCCAGCACCGCGTCATACAAATCCAGGTTGAGTTGTGGAATAAGGTTCGGCGCCGCCGTGCACCACCCCTTGGCCCCGGCCGCGAACGCTTCCAGCGCCAGCGGGTTGCAGCCGTTGTAGAACGGCACGTCACTCTGGCGATGCAGCTGGTGCATGCGTTGGATATCGCCGGTGCTTTCCTTGACCATCGTCACGTTGGCGACCTGCTGGATGATGCGCAGGATCAGCGCCACCGACATGTCGGTGCCGCTGGTGGCCGGGTTGTTGTACAGCATGATCGGCACGCCGACGCTGTCGCCAATCGCGGCGTAGTGGGCGAGGATTTCCGCTTCGCTGAGTTTCCAGTAGGACGCCGGCAGCACCATCACCACGTCGGCGCCATTGGCTTCGGCGTAACGGGCGCGGCGCACGGCCTTGGCGGTGGTCAGGTCGGACACGCTGACAACGGTGGGCACGCGCCGGGCGATTTTCGCCAGGCTGAAGGCGCTCACTTCATCCCACTCGGCGTCGCTCAGGTAGGCGCCTTCGCCGGTGCTGCCCAAGGGCGCGATGGCATGCACGCCGCTGGCGATCAAGCGGTCGATGGAGCGGCCCAGGGCGTCGAGGTCAATGCGTGAACCGTCGGCGCTGAACGGGGTGATGGTGTAGCCGATGATGCCGTGGATGGTTGGGCTGGACATGGGAGGTCTCCGGTCGAAAAAGGGCAATCAGTTCAGGCAATCGGCGTGTTGGCGCAGGTTCTGCCGGGCGTAATAGTTGAACGCGGCGCCGTGGCGTTTGGGCCGGGAGATCCAGTCGTGGGCCTCGCGGCCAAGTGCTGGCAGGATCGGCTTGATGGTGCCCGCCGCCATGGCCAGCAACTGCAACTTGGCCGCACGTTCGATCAATTGCGCGATCACACAGGCTTCCTCGATGCTTGCCCCGGTGGACAGTTGGCCGTGGTGGGAAAGCAGGATCGCGCGCTTGTCGCCCAGGGCCTCGGTGATGATTTCGCCTTCTTCATTACCCACCGGCACCCCCGGCCAGGCTTCCAGGAAGGCACAGTCTTCGTACAGCGGGCAGAGGTCCATGTGGGACACCTGCAACGGCACTTCCAGCATCGACAGCGCCGCGATGTGCGTGGGGTGCGTATGGATGATGCAATTCACATCCGGCCGCCCACGGTACACCCAACTGTGGAAACGGTTGGCTGGGTTGGGGATGCCGTGGCCTTCCAGTACTTCAAGGTCCTCGTTGACCAGCAGCAGGTTGCTGGCGGTGATTTCGTCAAAACCCAGGCCTAGTTGCTGAGTGTAATAGGTGCCAGGCGTTGGCCCACGGGCGGTGATCTGCCCGGCCAGGCCGGAGTCGTGGCCGTTCTCGAACAGGATGCGGCACGTGAGCGCCAGCTTTTGCCGGTCGGTCCACGTATTATCCGCCAGGGTGTTTTGCATCTGGATCAGCGCTTGCTTGACCAGTTGGTCTTTGGGGAGTGCTAATGTCTTGGCCATATCGGTGTCCTTTGGGTGGTTCAATGGACGTCTGGTTTGCTGGTCTCCCGCTGCTCGCAAGGTCGTTGGGTGAACGCAAATGACACTAAAGATGCTATATGACACAAAGTGTCATTGGCAAGCGCAGCTTATCGTTTCTTGCATGGATTAACCGCAGCACATGTCTATCCGTTTGAAATTATTGAGAAAAAAACTTGGCGTGACCTTGGATGTGCTGGCCGAAAAGTCCGGCATGACCAAGAGTTACCTGTCCAAGGTTGAACGCGGACTCAATACGCCGTCGATTGCCGCCGCGCTGAAACTGGCCAAGGCATTGAACGTGAAGGTCGAAGAGCTGTTCAGCGAAGACAGCGTCAGCCTCGACAGCTACAGCCTGGTGCGCAGCCATGAGCGGCCCGATACCGCGCCGGGTTATGCGGTGCTGGCCCATCAGGTCAGTGAACGCAGCCTGTTGCCGTTCATCATTTACCCGCCGGCGGAGTTCACCGACAAGACCTTCAAGGAGCACCTGGGGGAGGAGTTTCTGTTCGTGCATGAAGGCCAGGTGGAAGTGGATTTCATGAATGAACGGGTGATTCTGGAGCGCGGCGATGCGCTGCACTTCAATGCGCAGAAGCCCCATCGGCTGAGGTCGGTGGGGCCGGTGCAGGCGCAGTTGTTGGTGGTCGTCCACAGCCGCGAAGAATGATGCTGATTGCGCCTTGAAATGCGATCAATGTGGGAGCGGGCTTGCTCGCGAATACGGTGTATCAGGCACAGATGTTCTGTCTGACCCACCGCCTTCGCGAGCAAGCCCGCTCCCACATTTTGATCAGTGTTCGACAGGTACTGACAGTGTGGGATTGCCGAGCGCATGGGTACGTGCCGCAAAGAATCTCAGCTCCACGCCCGTCCCCTCGAACATCTCCGCATACCGCCGCTTCTGCTGCCGAATAAACCCATCACTGCGCCCCGACACCGAGATCGCCAGGGTGCTCAACTGCGCCTGGCGAATCGCATCCACCAAGTGTTTATCCTGCGCGCCCAAATCGTGGCCGAAGATGCACAACGCGCCCTGATGGCCGAGCAACTGTTCATAGCAGAACGACAGGTAATCCGAGCTGCGGATGCTCTTCAGTTTCTCTTCCACCTTGCCTTCGCTGACAAACAGCGGCACATCGTCCAGGGTCTTGATCGTGTTGTTGATCGCGAAACTGCTGAGCAAGGTGCTGTCGGTGGTCGGCAATTTGCGCGCGGTGCCGTCGAGGTTGCGCACCAGGTGCAGGCCGCCGTGCAAGTAGAGGATGCGGGTGGCGCTGGTGTGGGTGTTGCGCAGGTCGAAGCTGGCGTCGGCGCTGCGGAACAGGTCGTCGATGCCCGGTGTGTGCAGGATCGCCCAGTAGTTGAGCAAGTCGTAGTTGCTCGTGAATACCGTGGCGTAGCTCGCCAGTTCGCGGTTGATCGTCTCCAGTGTCGACGGCTGCACCAGGCGCCACGGGATATGCACGGCGTGGATGGTGTTGATCAGCGCTTCCTTGATCGCGTAGTAGCGATTGCGCGGCGCCGCCGAGCTGACCGCCAGCGCCTTGTTGACCCGGCTGGTGGTTTTCAGGGCGCCCAGGACCTGCTCGAAGCTGCGGGTTTGCAGGGCGTCGAACACGCTGAGTTCGGAGGGGCTCAGGGGTTTCTCTTCGACGGTGCGCGCGTTTTCGAACAGCGAGTCGTAGGCAAAGTCTTCCCAAATCGTACGGCTGGCGCCGTTGCCGATCAGAATCCCGCTGAAGTCGATGGCGCCGCGCAGGGCGCTCCAGTCTTCAAGGTGGGCGTCAATATCCTGGAAATCCTTCATTGCGGCGGGTCTACTCGAAATCGGCTGGGCGGTGACTTTATCACGAGCGGGCGTTGATCCTGGTCAAGATGCTGTGCCCGTCAGCGGTTGATTCTGTAGGCATAAAGCCTACGAGGATTAGCCATGAGCAGCACCTTTTTTATTCCCGCCGTCAACATCATGGGCACCGACTGCCTCGACGAAGCCATGACCGCCATCCGCAACTACGGCTTTCACAAGGCGCTGATCGTCACCGACGCAGGCCTGGCCAAAGCCGGCGTGGCCAGCATGATCGCCGAGAAGCTGGCGATGCAGGACATCGACTCGGTGATCTACGACGGCGCCAAGCCCAACCCCAATGTGGAAAATGTCGAGAAAGGCCTGGCACTGTTGCAGGAAAGCGCCTGCGATTTTGTCGTCTCCCTGGGCGGCGGCTCGCCCCACGACTGCGCCAAGGGCATCGCGCTGTGCGCCACCAACGGCGGGCATATTGGCGACTACGAAGGCGTGGACCAGTCCAGCAAGCCGCAACTGCCGCTGGTGGCCATCAACACCACCGCCGGCACCGCCAGCGAGATGACCCGGTTCTGCATCATCACCGACGAAACCCGCCACGTGAAAATGGCCATCGTCGACCGCAACGTCACGCCGCTGCTGTCGGTCAACGACCCGGCGCTGATGGTCGGCATGCCCAAGGGCCTCACCGCCGCCACCGGCATGGATGCCCTGACCCACGCCATCGAAGCCTACGTGTCCACCGCTGCCACGCCGATCACCGACGCCTGCGCGATCAAGGCCATCGAACTGATTAGCGCCAACCTGCGCCTGGCCGTGCGCGACGGCAGCGACAAGGCCGCGCGGGAAAACATGGCCTACGCGCAATTCCTCGCCGGCATGGCGTTCAACAACGCGTCCCTGGGTTTTGTGCACGCCATGGCGCACCAGTTGGGCGGCCTGTATGACTTGCCCCACGGTGTGTGCAACGCGGTGTTGCTGCCCCATGTGCAAAGCTTCAACGCCAGCGTCAGCGCCAAACGCTTGAGTGACGTGGGCCGCGCGCTGGGTGCGGATGTCAAAGGCATCACCGTGGAAGAGGGCGCTCAGGCGGCGATTGCGGCGATCCGCAGTTTGTCCCAGGACGTAGACATTCCCGCAGGCCTGCGCGAACTCGGCGCCAAGCTGCAGGACATTCCATTGCTCGCCAGCAATGCGTTGAAGGATGCCTGTGGGTTGACCAATCCACGGCGCGCCGATCAAAGGCAAATAGAAGAGATCTTTCGCAGCGCTTTCTAACGGGGCACTGACAGGCTGCAAGCGTTAAGCTACAAGCTGAACTGCATTCAACTTGTCGCTTGAAGCGTGCGGCTTGCCGCTGAGGTCCCCCTATGAGAGTTCTGTTATTCGGCGCCACCGGCATGGTCGGCCAAGGTGTTCTGCGTGAATGCCTGCTGGCCGCCGATGTGCAAGAAGTCGTCGCCGTCGGCCGTACGCCGCTGACCCAGGAACACGGCAAGCTGCATCAGGTATTGCACGGCGACATGCTGGATTTCCAACCCCTGGAAAACCTGCTGCAAGGTTTTGATGCGTGCTTCTTCTGCCTCGGCGTGTCGTCGGCGGGCATGAACGAAACCCACTACACCCACCTCACCTATGACCTCACATTGGTCGCAGCCAGCACCCTGGCGCGGCTTAATCCGCAGATGACCTTTATCTACGTGTCCGGCGCCGGTACCGACAGTTCCGAGGCGGGCAAGTCGATGTGGGCGCGGGTCAAGGGCAAGACCGAGAATGCCTTGCTGCGCTTGCCCTTCAAGGCGGTGTACCTGTTCCGCCCGGGGGTGATCCAACCGCTGCACGGCGTGCGCTCGAAGACACCGTTGTACCAGGGGTTTTATTCCGTGCTGGGGCCGCTGCTGTCGTTGGTGCGCCGGGTTAAACCGGGTTGGGTGGTGAGCACCGAGACCGTCGGCCGGGCGATGTTGCAGGCCGCCAGTCATGGCGCGCCGCAACCGGTGGTGGAGCAGGCTGGGATCAATCGCTTGGCTGACGAGCGTCGTTGAAGGAGCTGACGGTGATTGAGGATTATTCAGACGCGCTGATCGTGCAGGAAGTGTCCCCGCGTGATGGCTTGCAAATCGAACCGACCTGGGTGGCGACGGCCGACAAGATCGCCTTGATCGACCAGCTTTCCCGCGCCGGTTTCTCGCGGATCGAAGCGGGTTCGTTTGTCTCGCCCAAGGCGATCCCGGCCTTGCGCGATGGCGAGCAAGTGTTCCAGGGCATCGCGCGCAAGCCGGGGGTCATCTACGTGGCGCTGATCCCCAATCTCAAGGGCGCCCAGCGTGCCATCGCCTCCCGCGCCGATGAGTTGAACCTGGTGATGTCCGCCAGCCAGAGCCACAACCTGGCCAACCTGCGCATGCGCTGCGAGGCGTCGTTGGCGGCGTTCGGCGAGATCGTCAGCTTTGCCGCCGACCATCCGGTGCGCCTCAACGGCAGCATTGCGACGACATTTGGTTGCCCGTTCGAAGGGGCGGTCGATGAGGACCGCGTACTGCGGATTGTCGATGCGTATCGTGAACTGGGCATCCAGGGCATCACCCTGGCCGACACCACCGGCATGGCCAACCCGCGTCAGGTAGCGCGCCTGGTCAAGCGCGTGTTGCAACGCGTGCCGGCCGCCGACCTGACCCTGCATTTTCACAACACCCGTGGCCTGGGGTTGTGCAATGTGCTGGCCGCCTACGAGGCCGGTGCCCGGCGTTTTGATGCGGCGCTTGGTGGCCTCGGCGGCTGCCCGTTTGCGCCCGGGGCGTCGGGCAATATCTGTACGGAGGATCTGGTGAACCTGTGCGCAGAGATGGGGATTTCTACCGGTATCGACCTGCCGCATCTGTTGCAGATGTCCCGGCGCTTGCCGGCGCTGCTGGGCCATGAACTACCCGGCCAAGTGGCCAAGGCCGGGCGCAATTGCGACCTGCATGCCCCACCGGATTATGTCGCCGCGCTGATCGCCGAGGGCGTTGCGCTGAACTGAATCAACACCACGCCGCCGATCAACAACAACGCCCCCAGCACCCGGGGCGTTGTCAGTTCGCGCTCCGCCAGGCCGAACAGGCCAAAGTGGTCGAGCAGCAGTGACGCCAGAATCTGCCCGGCCATGGCCAGCGCAATAAACCCCGACGCGCCCAGCCTGGGCAGCAGCATCAACGCCAGGGAAATAAAACACACACCAAACGCGCCGCCGGCCCACATCCACAGCGGTGCTTTGCTGATAAAGCTCAAGCTCGGCAACGGCAAGCGCAGCGCCACAATCACCGGCAGTAACACGATGATGCTGACCAGCAGCGATGCTAATGTGGCCCACAACGGGTGCCCGAGCCCGCGCCCGAGGTTGGCGTTGATCGCACTTTGAAACGGCACCACCGCCCCGGCAATCACTGCCAGCGCCAATAAACCCAGCCAGTGCAAGGTCGTCATTGTGAATCTCCCAGAGGTTTTGCTGGACTCTAAGGTATTCGTCGCGCAAATTTAAATTCCAAGTTCTTATGCTGAGCATGCAGCTGATGAATGATCTGCGCCGCATCGACCTCAACCTGCTGGTGATCCTCGACGCCTTGCTCACCGAGCAACACGTCACTCGCGCCGCTGAACGTGTGCACCTGAGCCAGCCGGCGGTCAGCCATGCGCTGGGCCGGTTGAGGGAATTGCTTGGCGACCCGTTGCTGGTGCGCCAGGGCGGCACCTTGGTGCCCACCGCGCGCGCGTTGGAATTGGCGGCACCGCTCGCCGAGGCGCTGGCCCAGGTGCAGGCGCTGTTGGCGCCCAACCGGTTTGATCCGGCCTCGGCCAAGCGCCGCTTTCGCGTAGCGATGTCTGACTACAGCGCGGCAATTTTCCTACCTGACTTGGTGCGCATGCTGCGCCGTGAAGCGCCCGGTATCGACCTGCAAATCATCCAGGCCAGCCGCGAAGGCATGGTGGATGGCGTGCTCAGTGGCGATCTCGACCTTGCTGCCGGAGTGTTCCCTGACATGCCAGCGGAACTGCGTACTACGCCGCTGTTTGAAGAGCACTACACCTGCCTGGTCGACCGCGACAGCTTGCCGGATGACGGCGTGCTGGACTTGGCCACCTACCTGTCGCGTCCCCATGTGTTGCTGGAAATGCGCGGCAGTGGCACGCCGGAAATCGAGCGGGCGCTGACGGCGATTCGCGAGCGACGCCATGTGGCGATCAGCCTGCCGCATTGGGGCGTGGCGCCGCAGTTGATCCAGGGCACGGATTTGATCCTGACGGTGTCGTCGCGGGGCTTGCTCAACATCGATCACCCACACCTGGTGGCGGTGCCGCCACCGTTTCATATTCCCTCGTTTGCGGTGGAGTTGGCGTGGCATGTGCGGCGGGGTGGGGATTCGGGGTTGCAGTGGTTGATGGGGCGGGTGCAGGAGGGCTGACGTAGCAATTAATTGTGGGAGCTGGCTTGCCTGCGATGGCGGTGGGTCAGGCAGTGCATAAGTTGCCTGTACCGCCGCTATCGCAGGCAAGCCAGCTCCCACATGTTGACTTGTGGTGTGTTCAGCATTGCATTCCCATGCCAGGACGACCGTTCGTCGCACTGGCAAGTATTTTCTAAACCTTTGCCGCCATGAAAATTCGAATTCAGGGCGGGGCGTGTTCCCCCGCGCTTATTTTTACCCTGGAGGAACCCATTATGAGCCGCATGGCTATCCGGTTACGCACCGCCAGTTTCGCGATGCTGCTGGGCCTCGGCGCCAGCAATGCTTTCGCCCAGTCGCCGGCTGAATTCATCGAGCAGGCGTCGGCCAAAGGCATGGCCGATATCGAAACCAGTCGCATGGCCCACGCCAAGACTTCGTCCCAGGAAATCAAGGATTACACCATTGAGGTCATCAACGAGCGCACCCTGGCCAACCAGCACCTGGCGGCCATCGCCAAGAAGCTTGAGCTGCCGGTGGCGCCGCGGGAGAAGATCGTCGACAAAGCCGAGACCTTGATGCCCGAACTCAAGGACGGCGACTCCTTTGACGCTGCCTACACCGCGCAACAGGTCAAGGAAAACGAAGACGCCATTGCCCTGTTCAAACAGGAGGGCGCGGCTTCGGATGTGCCGGAAATAAAAGCGTTGGTGGATGAGACGCTGCCCAAGTTGCAAGAGCGCTTGCAGAAGGCCCGTGCCCTGGCATCGACCTACGGCAAAAGCCATCAGGGCGACGGTTGAACCTGTTGCCTGAAATAAAAAACGGCGGTTGGAGAGATTCCAATCGCCGTTTTTTTTGCTGCGTTCAGAGCGCTAACTGCGCCTGGCCGGTGCCTTCCAGGGCGAGCAAATATTGCTTGGCCTGCAGGCCACCGGCAAACCCGGTCAGCTCACCCGAGGCACCAATCACCCGGTGGCAGGGCGCGATGATCGAGATCGGATTACGCCCATTGGCTGCACCCACGGCGCGTACTGCCTTGGGGTTGCCGATCTGCTGGGCGATCTGGCTGTAGCTGCGGGTTTCGCCGAAGGGAATGGTCAGCAGCGCCTGCCACACTTGCTTCTGGAAATCGGTGCCGCTGAAGTCCAGTTCCAGCGTGAATCGATTGCGGGTGCCGGCGAAGTACTCCTGCAACTGGCGCTGCGCTTCCAGTAGCACCGGGCTGTGGTTGGCCTCGTGCAGTTCACCCAGGCGCACACGGTTGGCACGTTCTGTTTCCCACAGGATCGCGCTGAGCTTGCCGTCGCGGGCCACTAACGTGAGTTGGCCGACGGGGGAGGGCATGAGTTTGTATTCGTAGGGCATGGGCGGGCTCCTTGAGAGTGTGCAAACGTTACCACGCGAGGGTAGTTTCATCCGTCCGCCCACAAACTACGTTTCTTGCGGTTGAATTTTCCTGCGTTCAGAGCTTTCAACAGGCCGCAACCAAAAAGGCTAGAGCTGAAGCAGTGCGCCCGGAACCGCGCGCCTACTGGTCCTGTTGCAGCACCTTGAGCGCCGCCGATGCCAGGAAACCCGAGCGGCTTTTTTCTTCGGGATGATGCAGCACATACTCATCGATGCGGTTCAACAGGTAGCCGGGCAGGGTGATATTGAGTTTCTGCGCCTTGCCCAGGTACTTGGTGATATCGATGTCCACCACGGCCCAGGTGCAGCCGGCGTACTGTGGGTTGGCGGCATGCAGGGTGACTTTCTGCGCACTGGGAATCGGCGCACCGTCTTCCGCGAGGATCTCGAAGTGCCCTTCGATGGCTTCGCGGGCCATGGCCATGGCGTCGTCCAGGTCGTCGCCGGCGGAGTAGCAGCCGGGAATGTCCGGAACTTCCACACCCCAGGCGTGGTTGTCGTCACCGGTTGAAATTGCGATGGGGTAAAGCATGTCTGTTGTCCTCCTGGGACGGTCAACTTAGCAGTGCTTGTTTCAGGATGCTCTTGGCGGTCTTGTCCAACAGGTCCTTTTTTGGATGAGGGATCGTCACCAGCCCCGGCTTGGTCGGGTGCTTGAAGTGGTGATGGCTGCCTCGGGTACGCACCAGATACCAACCGTCCGCAACGATGTGACCTATCAAATATCGGCTATCCACAGCACCTCCTTGTGGTGTGTGTTGGTGGTGACTATAACCACAAAAAATAAATTATCAACACTCTACCCACCGACGGTCGATGACCGGTATTTCGCCAGGCAGTCACTGAAGTGTATGAGCGCGCAGCAACGGCGCCAGAGAGAGGTATTGCGAGGTTTTACGCAGGTATTACCGGGTGTGTAGGGCCTGCTTCATCACGCTGAGAAACGCATCAACCAACACACTTTTTGATGCGGCTGGCGTCAGCACCAACAACTGCGCACACGCATCCACTTCCACCAATGGTCGGTAGGTCACGCCTTTGTTCATCAAGCTTTGTGTGCATTCTGGCACCAGCGCCACGCCTTGCCCGGCCGCGACCAGGGCGATGATCGAGGTGATCTGCCGCCCGGTAGGCGCTGCTCGCAGAGGCTGGCCGTGGTGGCGGTAAAGCTGCTCGATGGACTGGTTCAGCCCCGACCCGTAATCCGCCGGGAACAGGATCAGCGGATAAGCACTGAGCTGCGCCAGGCTGACCTGCGCCTGGCTCGCCAACGGGCTGTCCGTGGATAAGGCCGCCACCAGCCGTTCCTCGCCCAGCGACAGTGCTTGCACGGCCTTGCTCTGTGGCAATAAACGACTCAGCCCGACGTCCAGTCGCCCGTCGGCCACCTGTGCACCCAGGCTGCCGGAGGCACATTCCACCAGGGTCAGTTGCACATCGGGAAAGCGTTGGGCAAACGCCTGGATCGCCTGGCTGAACAGGTCGGACAAGGCAATCGAACTGACATACCCCAGCGTCAGTTGTCCGGCGGTACCTGCCGCGAGCTTGCCGGCGATGACGTGCGCCAGCTCCACCTGCTCCAGCACACCCCGCGCATAGGGTAAAAACGAACGGCCTTGTGCGGTCAGCGTCACCGTGCGGCTGGTGCGATCGAACAGTTTGAAACCCAGCTCAGCTTCCAGCGCAGAGATCTGGCGGGTCAGCGGCGGCTGGGCCAGGTGCAGGCGGAGGGCGGCGCGGCCGAAGTGCAATTCTTCGGCGACCATCAGAAAGTATCGCAGCTTGCGTAGGTCGAGCATCCTGGCCCTCGGGGTATTGATCGGTCCTGATTCGGTATTGGTCCAAGACCTGCCGGGCATTCTATAAAGACCGCTCAACATAAAACGAGAGGTTTCATGAAACCGCGCCTGCATTGTGCCCGTCTTGCCCTGTTCCTGTGTGGCTGCGCGGCGTTTCTCAACCTGTATGCGACCCAGAGCATCCTCCAGACCTTTGCCGCGCAGTTTCAGATCAGCGCCAAGATGGCGGGGTGGAGCATTACCGTGACGACCTTGGCCGTCGCGATCACGGCGCCGTTTGTCAGCCGCCTGACCGGCCGTTTTGAACAACGCACCGTGATCTGCGTGGCGGCGCTGCTGTTGGCCGTGCCCGCGTTGATGACAGCGTATGCCGACAGTTTCACCGAAGTGCTGGTGTGGCGGTTTGTCGAGGGCATGTTGATCCCGGTGGTGTTTGCCACCAGCGTGGCCTATATCGGCGACCGGTGGAGCGGTGGCACGATCACCGAAGTCACCAGCCTGTACGTGGCGGGCACCGTGCTGGGCGGGTTTGCCGGGCGCTTTGTCACCGGGGTGATGACGGAGTACGTGGGCTTGCGCGAAGCCTTCGAGTTGCTCGCGGCGCTGAGCCTGATGGTGGGCGGGTTCATTCAGTTCCTGTTGCCGGCCAGCCGGGCGCGAGCGGTGCCGCTGGCAACTGTTTCATCGGGGGCTTTTCGTCAGCCATTGCTGGCGGCGTATGCCGTAGGTTTTTGCGTGTTGTTTTCCCAGGTTGCGGCGTTTACCTACGTGGGTTTGTACCTTGGCCTGCCGCCATTCAACCTCGGTCCTGCGGCTTTGGGCACGCTTTACATGGTGTTCCTGCTGGCATTGATCGTGATCCCCATCGCGGGGCGCCTCAGCAAAGCCCGACCCCACAGTGAGTTGCTCACCGTCGCCGTTGTGCTAGGCATCACGGGCACGCTGCTGACCCTGGTGCCAACGCTGTGGTGCATCGTGTTGGGGCTGGCCCTCAGCTCCACCGGCGTATTCCTCGCCCAGGCCGCCGCCAATGCGTTCACCACGGCCAACGCCCGCGACAACAAGGCGGGGGCTGTGGGTATTTACCTCACTTGCTATTACCTGGGCGGCAGCTGCGGGGCTATCGTCCCGGCATTGATCTGGGAGCGGTGGGGCTGGGCGGGGTGTGTGGGGTTGATTGTCGTCTTTCAAGTGCTGACTTTGCTGATCGCCGCAGCAGGCTGGAAGCGCCTTGAACCGGGGCTTGTTTCGACACCCTGACCGAGCAATCAAGCCCGGTACTGCGCTGGTGATCTTGGCAACGGAGTACTTGCCGGTGACGCGGAGGGCAGAGGTGCTGGACTCCTTTCGTATGGAAAACTCAGTTCCGTCCTACGTCATGAGATTGGCTCGATGATTGTAGAGTTTGCGCTTCAACAAACGGCGCCATTTTCGTATGCCTATTCATGAGTGACGAGTGGTTGTTGCGTCACAGGAGACGGCTAGACTAGGCTTTGTATGCGCCAATGACGTATAGGCGTGTTTATGATATTTATCGAGTCACGTGCATTCACAGAAGATTTGGCAGTGCTTTTGAGTGAGGACAGCTACGCTGAGTTTCAAGGGTTTCTGGCCTAAAATCCCACTGCCGGTGATGTCATCCAAGGGACCAATGGCCTGAGGAAAATCCGTTGGGCTGTGCAGGGAAAGGGAAAGAGGGGTGGTGTAAGAGTGATTTACTATCATCTCTGTAGGGCCTACCAAATAAGATTGATTCTAATCCACCGAAAGGGCATCAAAGATGACCTTTCGGCAACGGAGAAGAGAGTGCTGAGCGAGATAAACAGAAGGTGGGAGTGATGGATAAAAGACTGTTTAGTCGTCTGGTAGAAAGCATGACCCAGATGGACGAAATCGTACGAGGGGAACGCCCGCCGTCCCGCGAATTTTATATTGACGCCTTGAAGATAAAGGAAATCCGAAAGTCTACGGGACTCTCACAAGCGCGCTTTGCGAGGGCGATCGATGTACCTGTAGGAACGCTTCAAAACTGGGAGCAAGGGCGGCGTGATCCAGAGGGGCCAGCAAGAGCACTATTGCGGGCTATTTATAATGACCCTGGCCATGTGTTGGCAGCCCTGGAACATAGATGATTGGACTTTGAGTTTCAGACACAAAAAAACCGGCCACCAGGGCCGGTTTTTTCATGCATCCCCCGTCAAAACCATCCAGACGCAGGACCAACAATTAGGTGGAGCGGGTAGAGGGAATCGAACCCTCGTCGGAAGCTTGGGAAGCTACTGTTCTACCATTAAACTATACCCGCTCAGAGCGGCTGACTTTGTACCAGATGTTCACTCGGATTTGAAGTTTTTCTTCAAAAATGTGCATGTGGGAGCTGGCTTGCCTGCGATGGCATCGCCTCGGTTTGCCTGATATTCCGAG
>NZ_JANLGL010000114.1:0-19032 GCF_024655625.1 Pseudomonas sp. 18.1.10 | reverse complement strand
AGGCGATAGCATCACCTCGGTGTCACTGAAAGACCGAGGTGCCTGCATCGCAGGCAAGCCAGCTCCCACACAAGCCAGGTCCCACAGTGGGTTCTGCAGTGTGCTTAGATCCCGGCCAACGCGAGGTCCATCGCGAAGTAAGTGAAGATCAAATCCGCACCGGCGCGCTTGATCGAGCCGAGGGTTTCGCGCACCACGCGGTCCTCATCAATCGCCCCCGCCTGGGCGCCGAACTTGATCATCGCGTACTCACCGCTCACCTGATACGCCGCCACCGGCAAGCGCGAGGCTTCGCGGATGTCGCGAATGATGTCGAGGTAGGCCCCGGCCGGCTTGACCATCAGCGCATCCGCGCCTTCCTGTTCATCCAGCAGCGATTCGCGCACGGCTTCGCGGCGGTTCATCGGGTTCATCTGGTAGCTTTTACGGTCGCCCTTCAGCGCACTGCCGCCGGCTTCGCGGAACGGGCCGTACAGCGCCGAGGCGAATTTGGTCGAGTAGGCCATGATCGGGATGTGGGTAAAACCGGCATCATCCAGGGCACGGCGGATCGCCTGGACCTGGCCGTCCATCGCCGCCGACGGTGCGATCACATCGGCACCGGCGCGGGCCGCAGCCACGGCTTGCTTGCCGAGGTTGACCAGGGTTGCGTCGTTATCGACATGGGCGCCGTGCATCACGCCGCAGTGGCCGTGGTCGGTGTATTCGCAGAAGCAGGTGTCGGACATCACGATCATCTCCGGCACGGCGTCCTTGATGATCGAGGACATGCGCGAAACCAGGCCACGTTCCTTCCAGGTATCGCTGCCGCTGGCGTCCAGGTGGTGGGACACGCCAAAGGTCATCACCGACTTGATGCCAGCGCGGGCGTAACGCTCGATTTCGGCGGCCAGTTTCTTCTCCGGGATACGCTGCACGCCCGGCATGCTGGTAATCGGCACGAAGTCGTCGATTTCTTCTTCGACAAAAATCGGCAGCACCAGATCATTGAGGGTGAACTCGGTTTCCTGGAACAAGCCACGCAACTCCGGGGAGCGGCGCAGGCGGCGTGGACGGGCTTGGGGGAACTGGCTGGTCATGGCGGTCCTGAAATAGGGGTGAAAGCTTTGGGGCGAAAGCTTATGCCCACCGGCATAGGCAACACAAACGCCGAGGGCCCAACAGTGTATTGCGAGGCCCGTAACAATTCATTGATCTAGAGCTGTAGACGCCCGTCAATGCACACCGCGACCGCACCGCCCACCCAGATGTCATCGCCCTGGCGCTCGACGCGAATGCGCCCCGCACGCCCCAAGGCCGTGCCCTGGCTGACCACATAGCGCTCAGGCGCCAAGCCTTCGCCCAGCAGCCATTGGGCAATACCGGCATTCAAGCTGCCGGTGGCCGGGTCTTCCGGGGCGCCATCTCCGGCGATAAACCCGCGCACTTCAAACTGCGTATCCACAGCGTCGCGCGCGGGGTCGCAGGGAGCGATCACGCCAACAGCCAGGCCGAGCAACTGCGCATAGTCGGGCTGTAGGCCCAGAAGCTGATCACGATCGGCCAACATCAGCGCCAGCCAGCCAGCGCCATTGTCGACCCATTGGCTGCGCACAACGTCTTCGGCGCGCAAGCCCAACCCTTGGCAGACACGCGCCAGCACAGGCGCCTCCACCGCCCCTGCGCGTAATAGCGGCGGCGCAATAAACGCCAGTTCATCGCCCTGGCGACGCACGCGCACCAGGCCAATCTCGCACTCCTGGATGATGTCCTCGCCCTTGGGCACACCGCCTGCTTGCAGCCACGCATGGCATGAGCCCAACGTCGGGTGCCCGGCGAACGGCAGTTCCTGCACGGTGGTAAAAATTCGCACGCGGTAGTCCGCACGGGGATCACGGGGTGTCAGCAAAAACGTGGTTTCACTGAGGTTGGTCCAGTTGGCGAAATCGGCCATCTGCTGGTCCGTCAGGCTGTCCGCGCCCAACACCACCGCCAGGGGGTTGCCCTTGAGCGCGACGCTGCTGAAGACATCCAGTTGTTTGAAATCAAAGGTCGGCATTTATCAGCTCGGAATATTCAGGCCACGGATCACCGCCGGCCGGGCGACAAAGCCATCCAGCGCGCGCAGCACATTAGGGAAGTCGGCGATGCCCACCAGGTCGCCGGATTCGTAGAAGCCGATCAGGTTGCGAATCCACGGGAAGGTGGCGATGTCGGCAATGCTGTAATCGTCGCCCATGATCCAGGTGCGGCCCAGCAGGCGTTTTTCCAGCACGCCGAGCAAGCGCCGGGATTCGGCGGCGTAGCGGTCGCGCGGGCGCTTGTCCTCGTAGTCCTTGCCGGCGAACTTGTTGAAGAAGCCCAGCTGGCCAAACATCGGGCCGATTCCGCCCATCTGGAACATCAGCCATTGCAGGGTTTCGTAGCGCGTGGCCGGGTCCTCGGACAGCAACTGGCTGGTTTTCTCCGCCAGGTAGATCAGGATCGCGCCAGACTCGAACAACGCCAGCGGCACACCACCGGGGCCATCGGGGTCGATGATCGCGGGGATCTTGTTGTTGGGGTTCAGGGACAGGAACTCGGGGGACAATTGGTCCTGGGTCTCGAAACTGACCTTGTGCGCCTCGTAGGGCAGGCCCAGTTCTTCGAGCATGATCGAGACTTTTACCCCGTTGGGCGTGGGCAGCGAGTACAGTTGCAAGCGCTCGGGGTGCTGGGCAGACCACTTTTTAGTAATAGGGAAGCTTGAAAGAGACATGATGGTGAACTCCCTTTAAAAATTGGAATAGTAAGGGTTCACAAGGTAAACAAAACAGATAGAACGATCCAATGTGCTGACTGTGCGGAACAGAAAAAAGGCACTGAGAGCCAGCCCATTGGCCAACGCTCAGCGCCCTTTCAGGGCTGGTATGCCCCGCTACGGGTAGCGCATCCGTTTTTGACGCGGATTAAACATCGGGTCTGGTAAACGTCGCCGTTCGAACGCAATCGCCGTGGCCAGCACCAAAAGGCTTATCTTCGCTGCGCACGTAGTGCCCTGTGCTATCTGCCCCCCCGGTGGGGTTCGGACCGAAACAAAACCAAGTTGTCTCATCTGCGCTCCTTTTCGACCTGGATGCGCCCTCGTTTTCTGATGCTGACATCGTGTTAAAACCGCTGTAGAGGTTGCCTGAAGACGAGCCGATATTCATGTTTTCATTTCCTTCAATAGAATTGACGAGGCTCACTGGCTGAATTGAGACGCCATAGGGTGCGCTAGAACGGCTACTCACCTACCAGCCAGTGACAACGACTATGTGACAAACCCTGAATATCCGTTCCACTGCCGATACATCACGAAAAACACTTCCTATCGCAGATGCCGTTTTGCAACATTTGCCAACTATTCTTAGGGGCAGACTGGAATAAACATCTTTGCGTATAGAACCAAAGGACGTAAAAACACTCCCATCCTCCAAGCTCAACGACCGCACGGCTACAAAGACAACCCAGCTATCACACAGGAGTGGACCCTCGCATCAGGAGTGCTCGGCTAAAGTTGCATTACTGAAAAGTGGAACCATGAATATAAAAGCTGCCCGAGTCGCACATCATCTCAAGCGCTATTCTTATGTTGTCTTACCGTTGCTGCTGATTGGCGGCACTGCTGGGCTGACACTGGATGCCCGAGAAAGCCGTGCACAAGTCGTAGACGGCGTGCAAACCCTGGTATTCCTGCGCCACGGCGAAAAACCTGCCGGCGGCCTGGGCCAACTCAATTGCCAGGGCCTGAACCGGGCGATGAACCTCGCCACGGTACTGCCGGAAAAATTCGGCAAGGCCAACTTTGTGTTCGCTGCCAACCCGACGCGTAATGTCGAGGAAGGTGAGTTCGATAATTCCTACAGCTACATTCGCCCATTGATGACCATCAGCCCCAGCGCCATCAAGCTTGGCCTGCCGGTGAACATCAAGTTTTCGGCGAACGACACCAGCGCCCTCGCCGACGAGTTGGTGGAGAACAAGTACCACAACTCCATCATCTACACCGCGTGGTCCCACGGTTATCTGCCGGAGTTAATCAACAAGGTGGCGAGTGAAGCGGTCGGCGAAAAGCACACCATCACCGACGACTGGTCCGGCAGCGACTACGACACCCTGTATGTGCTGACGCTGACCTGGCACAACGGCAAGGCCTCGCTGCTGAGCCGAAACTACAAGCAGGGCTTGAACAACGGCGAAGAGTCCTGCCCGGAACCGACGCAGGTCAGCGCCGAATCGTAAGGTCGTGGGGCGCGGAGCGCCCGGGGCGGCATTCCCACGCAGAGCGTGGGAACGATCAGGCCGGCTGCGCTCTTGGGAGCGCAGCCGGCCTTTGTGTTTCTGCGGTTACTGCCGGGCAGCGAGCAAACGCTTGTGACGATTGCGTCGGGCGATGTTCAAGCACTCGATTGCCGCCGAGAACGCCATGGCCGCATACACGTAGCCTTTCGGTACATGGGCGCCGAAGCCTTCGGCGATCAACGTCATGCCGATCATAATCAGGAAGCCCAGGGCCAGCATCACCACGGTCGGGTTGTCGTTGATGAACTTGGCCAGCGGTTCAGCCGCCACCAGCATCACGATCACCGAGGTCACCACGGCAATAATCATGATCGGCAAGTGCTCGGTCATGCCCACGGCGGTAATGATGCTGTCGATGGAAAACACCAGGTCGAGCAACAGGATCTGCCCGATGGCCGCCGCGAAACCAATGGCGACCGTATTGCCAACACTGGCCTTTTCCTCGGGTTCCGGGTCCATGCTGTGATGGATCTCGGTGGTGGCCTTCCAGACCAGGAACAGGCCGCCGGCGATCAGGATCATGTCCTTCCACGAAAACGCCTGGCCGAACACTTCGAACACCGGCGCCGTCAATTGCACGATGAACGCGATGGTGCTCAACAGGCCCAGACGCAACACCAGCGCCATGCTGATGCCGATGCGCCGCGCCTTGGCCCGGTGTTGCTCGGGCAACTTGTTGGTGAGGATCGAGATGAAGATCAGGTTATCGATGCCCAGCACGATCTCCATGACGATCAAGGTCGCCAGGGCAACCCAGGCGGTAGGGCTGGCGGCCAGTTGTAAAAGGTAATCCATAGGTCAGTCCTGACGTTGTGCTGGGGAATTAGGTTTCTTTGGTGTCGGAAGCTTCTTCAGCTTCATCTTCTTGCTTCTCAGGCTTTATCAGCCCTTGTGTCGCTTCACTCAACGCCTGCTCGGCGGCCTTGTGGGTGTCGTCAATCGCTTGCTTGGCCGACTCGGTGGCCTTGCCCAACACCTGCTGCGCGCTTTTTTCGACCTGGTCACAACCGCTGACCACTACCAATGAAAGCGCAAGCAGCGCTGCCGTGCCCAGGGAATTGAGTTTCATGATGTATTCCTCGTTAGAACCATTGGGTCCAAGTAGTGGCCCCGCGATAGCGAGGCATTCTATGCAGGTGAACAGTTCAGGAAAATTCGTATTTTTCTCGCGTATACTTCGGTTTTTACGAAGTGACGGTCGCCATGCTCAATTACCGACAACTGCATTACTTCTGGGTCGTGGCCAAGACCGGCAGCATCGTGCGCGCCTGTGAACAACTGAACCTCACGCCGCAGACCATCAGCGGGCAGATCAGCCTGCTGGAGCAGACCTTTGGTATCGCGCTGTTTCAGCGGGTCGGCCGCCAGTTGGAACTGACCGAGGCCGGGCGCCAGGCCCTGCCCTACGCCGAACAGATGTTCCAGACCGGCAATGAATTGGAGGCGATGCTGCGCGCCCAGCCCAATGAACAGCAGATCGTGTTTCGCGTCGGGGTGGCGGATGTGGTGCCAAAATCCATCGTCTACCGCCTGATCGCGCCGACCATGGAGCTGAGCGAGCCGATCCGCATCACCTGCCGTGAAGACAAACTCGAACGCCTGCTGGCCGACCTGGCGATCCAGCGCCTGGACCTGGTGATTTCCGACAGCCCGATGCCGACGCACCTGGACATCAAGGGCTACAGCCAGAAGCTCGGCGAATGTGGCATCAGTTTTTTCGCCACCCAGGCGCTGGCTGACCGCTATGGCGGCGATTTCCCACAGTGTTTGCAGGGTGCGCCGCTGTTGATCCCGGGGGCAGAGACGGTGGTGCGCAGCCGCTTGCAGCGGTGGTTTGCCGAGCAGCAGATCCAACCCAAGATCATTGGCGAGTTCGACGACAGTGCGTTGATGCAGGCATTCGGCCAATCCGGCAGCGGGATTTTTATCGCTCCCAGCGTGATTGCCGATGAGGTGGTGCGCCAATATGGCGTGGCGTTGATTGGCCAGACCACGGCGGTGACCGAGTCGTTCTACGCGATCTCGGTGGAGCGCAAGGTCAAGCACCCCGGCATCGTGGCGATTACCGAAGGGGCAAGGCGGGAGTTGTTCACCGCCCTGCCCTGACGCTTCAGGCGCTGGCTGCGACCGGCTGCTTGGCGGTCATCAGCCACAGTGCCAGCAGGATCGACACCAGGATAAACCCGGACGCCGCAAACCCCAGGCTGCCCAGGCCGAAGGTGTCGATCACATGCCCACCGACCAGCGCGCCCAGGCCAATCCCCAGGTTGGCCCCGGCGATGTTCAGGGACGCGGCAAACGCCGGCGCATGGGGCGCGGCTTTCATCAGGCGCACATGGCTGACCAGGAACATCGCCGCCTGGGTCACGCCCCACACCGCCATCGCGGCCGCCAGGCCAATGGTGGAGTGGATCGCCGGCACCAGCGCCACCATCCCCGCAATCATGAAACCGCAGAACACCATGGACGCGATCAGCGGATGGCGATCCACCGCGCGGCCGCCCAACGAATTACCCAGCAAGCCGACCGCACCGAAGCCCATCAGGCACCAACCCACCAGCGTGCCGTCAAAGCCGGCCAGGCGCTCGAGGATGTCTGCCAGGTAGGTGTAGGCGGTGAACATGCCGCTGAACACCAGGATCGACAACAGGATATGGCCCTGCATCAGCGGGTTGCGCAGGAGCTTGAACTGCGAGCGCAGCGACACCTGGTCGTTCTTCGGCTGGGTCACCGGCAGGTAGATAAACAGCAGCAACGCCTTGGCCAGCGCCACCACCGCGAGGATGGCAAACGCGCTGCGCCAGCCGAACATATCGGAGATCAGCGTGCCCACCGGGATGCCGAACACCGTGGCGCAGACGATGCCGAAGCCGATTTTTTCAATGGCGCGCCCGGCGAATTCCGGGCCGACGATATCCACCGCCGTCTCACTGGCCAGCGCCCAGAACACCGGCAAGCCCAGTGCAGGGATCAACCGCGCCAGGGCCATCACCCAGATATTCGGCGCCAGCGCGGCCACGGTATTGGCCACGCCGAACAGGATCAGGATGCTGATAAACAGGCGCTTGCGTGGGAAACGCGCGCAGTAGGCTGTGAGAAACGGCCCGAATGCCGCGACGGTAAACGCGAACAAGGTCACCAGCAGCCCGGCCTGGGACACGCTGACATTCAGGTCCCGGGCGATAGACGGCAGCAGGCCGACAATGACGAATTCTGTGGTCAGCACGGTGAAACCGGCGGCCGACAGCAGCAGGATGGGGAACAGCATGAAAACTCCAGAAACGACGACAGCAACGACAGCCCAATGGGCCCGCTGACAGAGAGGAAAGGTGAGAGGCGAGAATCTTAACAGAGTATGTCTGGCTTTGCCGAAGCCCTAAGGGCGCGGGTGACGGAATGCCGCAGCGCCAGGGAGCGTTCCTACAGCATGCTAGACTCCGCGCCTGCTTCCTACAGCCCTTTCTGCCTGCAATGCTGCGCCCTACTAAAAAAATCAGAGACAACTGTTTATGACTGCTGCCCCTTCCCTGCTCCAGCGCCTGACACGCGTCAGCCTGGTTACACAAATTGTCATCGGTTTGATCGCCGGCATTCTGCTCGCGCTGTTGGCGCCCCAGGCGGCCCAAGCCACCGGGTTTATCGGCAAGGTGTTTGTCGCCGCGCTCAAGGCCGTGGCGCCGATCCTGGTGTTTGTGCTGGTAATGGCGTCGATCGCCAACCATAAACACGGCCAGGAAACCCACATCAAGCCGATTCTGTTCCTGTACCTGCTGGGCACCTTTGCCGCCGCCGTGGTCGCGGTGATTGCCAGCATGTGGTTCCCGTCCTCGCTGGTGCTGATAACCCATGACGCCGCCGTCAGCGCCCCCGGCGGGATCGGCGAAGTGTTGCAAAGCCTGCTGTTGAGCGTGGTCGACAACCCGGTCAGCGCGCTGATGAACGCCAACTTTATCGGCATCCTGGCGTGGGCCATCGGCATGGGCATCGCCATTCGCCATGCCGGTGAAACCACGCGCACCGTGCTGGACGACCTGTCCAACGGCGTGACGTTGATCGTACGGGTGGTGATCCGCTTCGCGCCCCTGGGCATCTTCGGCCTGGTTGCCTCGACCCTGGCCACCTCCGGTTTCGGCGCCCTGCTCGGTTATGCGCACCTGCTGGTGGTGCTGATCGGTTGCATGCTGTTCGTGGCGCTGGTGGTCAACCCGGCCATCGTGTTCTGGAAACTACGCCGCAACCCGTACCCGCTGGTGCTGATGTGCCTGCGCGAAAGCGGCATCACCGCTTTCTTCACCCGCAGTTCGGCGGCGAACATCCCGGTCAACCTGGCGTTGAGCAAGCGCCTGGGCCTGCATGAAGACACCTACTCGGTGTCGATCCCGCTCGGTGCCACCATCAACATGGCCGGCGCCGCCATCACCATCACCGTGCTGACCCTGGCCGCCGTGCATACCCTGGGTATCGCCGTCGACCTGCCGACTGCCGTGTTGCTCAGCGTCGTGGCCGCGATCTGCGCCTGCGGTGCGTCGGGCGTGGCCGGTGGCTCGCTGCTGCTGATCCCGCTGGCGTGCAGCCTGTTTGGCATCCCTAGCGAGATTGCGATGCAGGTGGTTGCGGTCGGTTTCATCATCGGCGTGTTGCAGGACTCGGCGGAGACTGCGCTGAATTCGTCCACCGATGTGCTGTTTACCGCGGCGGCCTGCCTGGGCAAGGAAGAACAGCCGGCCTGACCTGCGCGCACAAAAAAGCCGGGGCGGTTCTTGAGTGAACCGCCCCGGCTTTTTTTTGGCTGCTTAGAACGCGCCCATGTAGTCGCGCTTGCCCACTTCCACACCGTTGTGACGCAGCAAGGCGTAGGCGGTGGTGACGTGGAAGAAGAACTGCGGCAGGCCGTAGGTCAGCAGGTAGGACTGGCCGCTGAAGCGCTTCTCTTTCGGCGTGCCTGGGCGGGTGATGATCTCAATGCCTTCCTTGCCGTCGATCTGCTCCGGCTTGATGGTGTCGACAAAGGCCAACACCTTGGCGATCAAGGCTTGCAGGTCGGCGAAGGTCACTTCGCCATCTTCGTATTTCGGCACTTCGATCTCGGCCAGGCGCGCGGAAACACCCTTGGCGAAGTCGACGGCGATCTGCACCTGGCGCACCAGTTGGAACATGTCCGGGAACAGACGCGCTTGCAGCAAGGCATTCGGCTCGATGTTCTTGGCGGTGGCGTGGGCTTCGGCCTTGGTCAACACACCGCTCAGGGCGGTGAGCATTTGCTTGAAGACTGGGATGGAAGCGGCGTACAGGGAAATAGTCATGGCAGTCTCATGGTTATGGCACGGTTTGAACAGGCGACGATTATAGACCGCCCGGTCGCTTGTCTTTTATTTTTTCCGGCTTACGCTAGGCACTTCACTGCATAGGGAAAGCGCGATGACCGCCGAGCACGACACCGACACCCCTGAGCCGCGCCTGAACAGCACGGAAATCCGCATCCTGGGCTGCCTGATCGAAAAACAGGCGACCAACCCGGAAACCTACCCCCTGACCCTCAACGCCCTGGTGCTAGCCTGCAACCAGAAGACCAGCCGCGAGCCGGTGATGAACCTCAGCCAGGGCCAGGTCGGCCAGAGCCTGCGTGCCCTCGAAGGCCAAGGTTTTACCCGCCTGGTCATGGGCAGCCGCGCCGACCGCTGGGAGCATCGCGTGGACAAGGCACTGGAACTGGTGCCGGCCCAGGTGATCCTGATCGGGCTGCTGTTCCTGCGCGGCCCGCAAACCGTCAATGAGCTGCTGACCCGCAGCGGGCGCATGCATGACTTTGAAGATGCCGAACAGGTCGTGCATCAGCTGGAACGCCTGATAGCCCGCGGGTTGGCGCTGCTGGTGCCACGCCAGGCGGGGCAGCGGGAAGATCGCTATACCCATGCGCTGGGGGATCCGGCGGATATTGAGGTGATTATGGCGGCGCGGGGTAATCCGGTGGAGCGTGGGGCCACGGTTTCGGCGGATCGCATTGAAGAGCTGGAAGCACGGATTGCCGCACTGGAAGAGCGCTTGACCCAGTTGGAACAGGCATAACACCCTCCAAACTGTGGGAGCGGGCTTTCTGTGGGAGCGGGCTTGCTCGCGAATGCAGTTTTTCAGTCACCGGAGATGGTGGCTGAACCACCGCCTTCGCGAGCAAGCCCGCTCCCACACAAGCCCATTCCAACATTGGATCGTCGGGGGGCCTTAGGTTCGGGCGAAGGCCACCGCCGCCTGGAACTGTTCATCGGTCGGCCGCACCCCGGTGTACAGCACAAACTGCTCCAACGCCTGAATCGCGATCACTTCCAACCCGGTAATCACCCGCTTGCCTTGCGCCCGCCCACGCACGATCAATGGCGTTTCGGCGGGGATCGCTACCACATCGAACACAGTGTCCGCCGCATCGACAGCCGCTGCGTCAAACGCCAGCGCATCCGCCTCTGCGCCACCGGTCATGCCAATCGGCGTCACGTTGATCAGCATCTGCGGGCGTGCATCACCCAACTCCGCCTGCCATTCATACCCCAGGTTCTGCGCCAACGCGCGGCCCGCCGCTTCGTTGCGAGCGACGATCAGGCCATTGCCGTAGCCGCCATCACGCAAGGCGCTGGCCACGGCCTTGGCCATGCCGCCGCTGCCGCGCAGGGCGAAGGTCGAGTCCTTGGGCACGGCGTGCTTTTTCAGCAGTTGCTCGATGGCGATGTAGTCCGTGTTGTAAGCCTTGAGATGGCCTGCGGTATTGACGATGGTGTTAAGCGAGTCGATGACTTGAACCGAATCGTCCAATTCATCCACTAAGGCAATGGCGGCCTCTTTGAACGGCATGGAAACCCCGCAACCACGGATGCCCAAGGCACGGATACCACCGATCGCGCCGGGCAAATCCTGGCTGCTGAAGGCCTTATAGTAGAAGTTCAACCCCAGCTGTTCGTACAAGTGGTTGTGAAAACGCAGGCCAAAATTCCCGGGGCGCGCCGACAGAGACATGCACAGTTGGGTGTCTTTGTTGGGGTGCATCTGCATGGGTAACTCCTTGAAGTAAGCAAATCGGTACAGACCTTACACAACCTTTACCAATCGGCCGTGCTGTTTTCCAGAAATACGTTGTCTTAAAAGTATCCCCGCGACAATCCTTGAGTCTATTGATTGCAGACCACAAGCGCAGGGGCTAACCGAGGAATGACCATGATTCGTACAATCCCCAAAATCGCCTTGCTGGTTGGCGCACTCGCGATGGCAGGCCAAGCCTCCGCCCACGGTGGTGGTTGGGGTGGCCCGGCTGTGTTGGGTGCGTTAGTCGGCGCCGCCGTCGTGGGCTCCGTGGTTGCCAGCCAACCGCGCGAAGTCTATGTGCAGCAACAGCCGGTGTATGTGCAACCACAGCCGGTGTATGCCGCGCCGCCGCCGGTGTACTACGCGCCGCCACCGCCGGTGTACGTGCAACAACAGGTTTACTACCGACCGGCGCCGGTCTACTACGGCCCACCGCGTGGCTATTACGGCCCTCCCCACGGCTATTACGGCCGCGGCTGGTAAGCGCCAATCGTCTGAAACAGGCCTCGCCCGTGCGGCGGGGCCTTTTTTTGCATGAAAAGTCTGGATTGATCGCACCAAGGTCGCTGTGAGGACAATGGCCGAGGCGCAATCACACATCATCGACACCATTGTCTACTTGCTTGATCGGGGCTCGCGCTGTCATGTTTGTGTCACGACACACTCCCACTATCGAGCCTGTCCACCCAATAACAACAAGGACGACTGACCATGCCCACGCAACACCCACACCGCACCGCTGGCCTGTGTACGTCCAGCAAGGTCTACAGCGCCCTCACCGAACTCAAGCATCTGGAAGGCCACCGCAGCGCCAAATTCCTCGCGTTGCTCGCCGAAAACCTGGTGCGCAAGGGTTTGCTCAGTGACCAGGAAGTAGTGGTCATGCTCGATCACGTGGTGGACTGACGCGTCACGTCAATGTCCACTATCGAGACAGGTGATTTTTCCTACATCCCGCTGCCGCGTAAGGTGACCTCCATAGCGATTGGAGGTCCTTATGCCCACTGTTCAAATCATGTCTGTCATCGGTAGCGCCGTTCCCGCCCCTCTGCGCGAGCTGGGGTTGCTGGCCTGCTGGTATGTGGTGCGCGATGGCGAGGCCATCAGCGGCCCGCTGACCTCGTTGTCCGCCGCCAAGAAACAGCTGCAGCAAGCCTCGACCTTCAAGCTTCACGCCTGAAGCCTACGGCAGCGGCAGCTTGACCCGTGGCTTGCTCTCTACAAATAGCGCCCAGCTGGACATGAACAACGCCGCCACCAGCGGCCCGATGACAAACCCGTTCAGGCCAAACACCGACAGCCCGCCCAGGGTCGAGATCAGGATCAGGTAATCCGGCATCTTGGTGTCCTTGCCCACCAGGATCGGGCGCAACACGTTGTCCACCAGCCCGATCACAAACACCCCGAACAACCCCAGCACCACACCCTGCCAGATCGAACCGCTCAACAGGAAGTAGGCGGCCACCGGCCCCCACACAATGCCTGCGCCCACTGCCGGCAACAGCGATAGAAACGCCATCAGCACCGCCCAGAGCAACGCACTGGGAATGTCCAGGAACCAGAAGATCAACCCGCCCAGCGCGCCTTGCGTCACGGCCACCAGCACGTTGCCCTTGACCGTGGCACGCACCACCCGGTTGAACTTGAGTTGCAAGCGACGCTTCTGCGGCTCGGCCAACGGCACCGCCGTGCGCACTTTGCGCACCAATTCGGGGCCGTCGCGCAGCAGGAAGAACAGCAGGTACAACATGATGAAAAAGCTTACGAGGAAGTCAAACGTGCCCTGGCCAAAGCTGAATGCCTGGGACGCAAAGAACTGGCTGCCCTGCATCGCGCTCTTGACGATCTTCTCGCGCAGCCCTTCCAGGTTGCCCATGCCAAAACGATCCAGCAGGTGCTGGAAGTACGGCGGCAGGAAATTCTTGAACTGCTCGATGTAACCGGCCACGTCCAGCTTGCCGCTTTCGATGTTTTTATAGAGCGTCGCCCCCTCTTGCACCAGCAAGGCACTGGTGATGATGACCGGCAGGATCGCGATCACCAGGCACACCGCCAGGGTGGCCAGGGACGTCAAGTTGCGGTTCCAGGCGAAACGCTGCTGCAAGCGGCGCTGCATCGGCGCAAAGATGATGCCGAGGATCACCGCCCAGAACACCGCGCCGTAGAACGGCAGCAAGATCCAGATAAAGGCGACGGTCACCAAGACCAGCAGTAACAGCAGGGTTTTGAATTGCAGGTTGGTTTGATTCATATCCGGTCCATGTCAGAAAAGCAGAAGGCCTGCGTAGGCCTCTGCTGCTTAGTCCACACCCAACGCTACGAGTGCCCTCTTTGTTGCAAGGCTAGACCCAGATCAATAAACCCCGCGCCGGCTTGCTCTACCCTGCCGCACTTTTTTGACTCAAGTGCCGACCATGCCCCCTGTCATCGCCCCCGAACTGCTTGCCCCCGCCGGCACCCTGAAAAACATGCGCTACGCCTTCGCCTACGGCGCCGATGCGGTCTACGCCGGCCAGCCGCGCTACAGCCTGCGGGTGCGCAACAACGAATTCGACCACGCCAACCTGGCCCTCGGCATCGACGAGGCCCACGCGCAGGGCAAGCGTTTCTACGTGGTGGTCAACATCGCGCCACACAATGCCAAGCTGAAAACCTTCCTCAAGGACCTGGCCCCGGTGATCGCCATGGGCCCGGATGCGCTAATCATGTCCGACCCCGGATTGATTATGCTGGTGCGCCGGCACTTTCCACAGATGCCGATCCACCTGTCGGTGCAGGCCAACACGGTGAACTGGGCCAGTGTGGAATTCTGGCAACAGCAAGGCATCTGCCGGGTGATCCTGTCGCGGGAATTGTCCCTGGAAGAAATAGGCGAAATCCGCGAGCAAGTGCCGGCCATGGAGCTGGAAATCTTTGTCCACGGCGCCTTGTGCATGGCCTATTCCGGGCGCTGCCTGCTCTCCGGCTACATGAACAAGCGCGACGCCAACCAAGGCACCTGCACCAACGCCTGCCGCTGGAAATACCAGGCCACGCCGGCGGTGGAAAACGCCACGGGCGAGATCGTCCAGCAATTCCAGCCGACCCTGGGCATTGGCACGCCCACCGACCAAGTGTTCCTGCTCCAGGAAGCCAACCGCCCCGACGAACAGATGCCCGCCTTCGAAGACGAGCACGGCACCTACATCATGAACGCCAAGGACCTGCGCGCCGTACAGCACGTGGAGCGCCTGACCCACATGGGCGTGCATTCGCTGAAAATCGAGGGCCGCACCAAATCCCACTTCTACTGCGCGCGCACCACCCAGGTGTATCGCCAGGCCATCGATGACGCGGTGGCCGGGCGTGCCTTTGACCGCAGCCTGATGACCGACCTCGAATCCCTGGCCCAGCGTGGCTACACCGAAGGTTTCCTGCGCCGGCACGTGCACGACGAATACCAGAACTACCAGAACGGCAGCTCGGTCTCTGAGCGCCAGCAGTTTGTCGGAGAATTGACCGGCGAGCGTCGGGGTGAGCTGGCCGAGGTGAAGGTGAAGAACCGCTTTGCCGTGGGCAATCACCTGGAGTTGATGACGCCTGCGGGCAATTTCCACTTTGACCTGGGAACCATGCACAACGCCAAGGGCGAAGCCATCGACGTGGCGCCGGGAGATGGGCACACGGTGTACGTGCCCGTCCCGATTGAGATGGAGCTGCGCTTTGGCCTGTTGATGCGCGACGTTTAAACGCGCTCGCTACAGGGTCATGGCCGCCAGCCAGCCAAACGCCAGCAACGGGAGGTTGTAGTGCAGGAAGGTCGGCACCACGGTGTCCCAGATATGGTGGTGCTGGCCGTCGATGTTCAGGCCGGAGGTCGGGCCGAGGGTGGAATCCGACGCCGGCGAACCGGCATCGCCCAAGGCGCCCGCCGTGCCGACGATGCACACGATGGCCATCGGGCTGAACCCCAGTTGCACACACAACGGCACGAAAATCGCCGCCAGGATCGGCACCGTGGAGAACGACGAGCCGATGCCCATGGTCACCAGCAAGCCCACCAGCAACATCAGCAACGCGCCGACGCCACGGCTATGGCCGATAAACGCCGCCGAGGTTTCCACCAGCGAACGCACGTCGCCGGTGGCCTTGAGCACTTCGGCAAAGCCCGATGAGGCGATCATGATGAAGCCGATCATGGCCATCATCTTCATGCCTTCGGTGAACAGGTCGTCGGT
This sequence comes from Pseudomonas sp. 18.1.10, assembly GCF_024655625.1. Taxonomy (NCBI): domain Bacteria; kingdom Pseudomonadati; phylum Pseudomonadota; class Gammaproteobacteria; order Pseudomonadales; family Pseudomonadaceae; genus Pseudomonas; species Pseudomonas sp. 18.1.10. Next base: position 3,445 of record NZ_JANLGL010000114.1, on the reverse strand, counting down.
GTCGCTCCAGCGCACGATGCCCGACACCGAGAAGATCAGGAAACCCGCCAGGGCGCCGATAATCATCGAATCCAGCCACAGCTGAATGATGAACGCCGAGGCAATCGCCAGGCCGGCCACCAGCAAGGTCAGCGGGTTGTATTGCACCGCCACCTGCTCGACGCGCTCGATTTTCTCCAGGTCGTACACGCGCTTTTTGCGGTAGCTGACAAACACCGCCACCAACAGGCCGACCACCATGCCCAGGGCCGGCAGGCCCATGGCGTGGGTGACGTTGACCTGGCTGATGTCCACGCCGCTCTTGGCCACGTTGGCCAGCAGGATCTGGTTGAGGAAGATATTGCCGAAACCCACCGGCAGGAACATATACGGCGTGATAAGGCCGAAGGTCATCACGCAGGCGATCAGGCGACGGTCCAATTGCAGCTTGGTCAGCACATACAACAGGGGCGGCACCAGCAACGGAATAAACGCGATGTGGATCGGCAGGATGTTCTGCGACGCAATCGCCACCACCCACAACAGGCCGATCAGCAGCCATTTGACGTGACTGCCGCCGCTGGCTTCCTGGCGGTCCACCAGCATCAGCGCCTTGTCGGCGAGGGCGTGGGCCAGGCCGGACTTGGCAATGGCCACGGCGAAAGCGCCGAGCAAGGCGTAGGACAAGGCCACGGTGGCGCCGCCGCCCAAGCCACCATTGAAGGCTTTGAGCGTGGCGTCGATGCCCAAGCCACCGGTGAGGCCACCCACCAGGGCGCCGACGATGATGGCGATGACCACATGCACGCGGGACAAACTGAGCACCAGCATGGTGCCGACCGCGGCAATGACTGCGTTAATCATGGATACCTCAAGCAGAAACATAAAAAACAGGCATGCCCGCGCCACGGCAGGCCAAAAGTGGCCGCCAGCGTGCAGGCTTGGAGGAGGTCTTATTAGAGGGCGCGCACTTTGCCGGACGTGGCTTCGCATGTCAAAGCTGTGGTGTGAGGGCGCTGTGGCGAGGGAGCTTGCTCCCGCTGGAGTGCGCAGCGCTCCCAAGAATCTTGGGGCCGCTTCGCAGCCCAGCGGGAGCAAGCGCCCTCGCCACAACAAGCTCACTCTCCAGAAAGGCTCCCCTGCCACAAAAGCCAGATTCAATTGAACGTTTAAATAATAAAGAATCTTAAACAGCGGCCGATAACCTGATTCACTGTGTTTTCAGGTTAAGGATGCTCCTCGATGTCCCTCAGACAGCTGTCCATTCAATGGAAAATCACCCTGCTCGCCGGCCTTTGCCTGCTGGGAATCGTGACCCTGCTGGTGGGTCTGTCGCTGTATCGCATGGAGCAGAGTTCTGCGCAGGTCAAAGCGTCCAGCATGCAGATGCTCGACGAAGCCGCCCAGGTGCGCATCGAGGCCCAGGGTGAAGGGCAGGCGTTGGGCATTCGTCGCCAGTTCATGGACGCGTACCAGTACGGCCACGGCTTTTCGCGCCAGGTGCTGTTCTTGCGCGAGCAGGCGGAAAAGCGCTTCCTTGACGCCTTCGACACCCGCGAAGACCTGACCCGCCAGGTCAAGGCCGCGTTGCAGGCCAACCCGGACTTGCTCGGTTTGTCCCTGGTCTTCGAAGCCAACGCCTTGGACGGCAAGGACGAACTGTTCGCCAACCAGGCCGAGCTGGGCAGTAACGACAAGGGCCGCTTCGCCCTCTACTGGTCGCAGCCAACCCCGGGCAAACTGGAATCGATGGCGCTGCCGGAAAGCGACATGGCCGACACCAGCGTCGGCCCCAGCGGTGAAAAAGCCAACGCCTGGTTCACCTGCCCGCGCGCCACGCTCAAGCCCTGCGTGATCGAACCCTACTTCTATGTCATCAACGGGCAAAACGTGCTGATGACCAGCATCGTGTTCCCGCTGATGGCCAACGGCAAAGTCATCGCCTCGCTGTCGGTGGACATCAACCTCAACAGCCTGCAGGCCGTGAGCCAACAAGCCAGCCGCAAGCTGTACGACGGCCAGACCCAAGTCAGCATCCTCAGCCCCACCGGCGTGCTCGCCGGCTACAGCGCGGATGCGAGCAAGCTCAGCCAGCGCCTGGATCAGGTCGACACCACCAGCGGCGCGCAACTGATCGGTTTCCTGGCCAGTGGCGCGCAGATCCGCAGCCTGCGCACCGAGCATCAACTCAAGGTACTGGCGCCCTTCGCGCCGATCCCCGATGGCAAATTGTGGGGCGTGTTACTGGATGTGCCGGAAAAAGTCCTGGTCGCGCCTGCCGAGGCGCTGAAAACCCAGCTGGACGCCGACAATGCCCGGGGCACCCTGCTGGAGCTGGGCCTGGGCTTGCTGGCCGCCGTCGTCGGCCTGATCCTGGTGTGGCTGATGGCCCGCAGCGTGACCCGGCCGATCCTCGGCGTGGCGCACATGCTCGAAGACATCGCCAGCGGCGAAGGCGACCTGACCCGCCGCCTGGCCTACGACAAACAGGACGAGTTGGGCCAACTGGCCGGCTGGTTCAACCGTTTCCTCGACAAGCTGCAACCGATCATCGCCGAGGTGAAGCGCTCGGTGCAGGACGCCCGTGGCACCGCCGACCAATCCGCCGCGATTGCCACTGAAACCAGCGCCGGCATGGAGCAGCAGTATCGCCAGGTCGACCAGGTGGCCACCGCCTCCCATGAAATGAGCGCCACCGCCCAGGACGTCGCCCGCAGCGCGGCCCAAGCGGCGCAAGCCGCCCGTGATGCCGACCAGGCCACCCGCGAAGGCCTGACCGTGATCGAGCGCACCACCAGCAACATTGGCAACCTGGCGGCCGACATGAGCACCGCCATGGCCCAGGTCGAAGGCTTGGCCGCCAACAGCGAGAAAATCGGCTCGGTGCTCGAAGTGATTCGCGGCATTGCCGAGCAGACCAACCTGCTGGCCCTCAACGCCGCCATCGAAGCCGCCCGCGCCGGTGAAGCCGGCCGTGGTTTTGCAGTCGTCGCCGACGAAGTGCGCAACCTGGCACGCCGCACCCAGGAATCGGTGGAAGAAACCCGCCTGGTGATCGAACACCTGCAAAGCGGCACCGAAGAAGTGGTGGGTTCCATGGGCAACAGCTATCGCCAGGCCCAGGGCAGCGTCGAACAAGTCGGCCAGGCCGTCACCGCCCTGCGCCAGATCGGCGAGGCGGTCACGGTAATCAGCGACATGAACCTGCAAATCGCCAGTGCCGCCGAAGAGCAAAGCGCGGTGGCCGAAGAGATCAACAGCAACGTGGCGACCATTCGCGATGTGACCGAGTCGCTGTCGGAACAGGCCAATGAGTCGGCGCGGGTGAGCCAGGCGTTGAACAGCCTGGCGAATCAACAGCAGGGGTTGATGGATCAGTTCCGGGTCTGAGTGCGCGACACCGGCCCTGATCCTGTCTCTTATACACATCTGACGCTGCCGACGATAGTTCAGCTGTGTAGATCTC
>NZ_JANLGL010000113.1:0-19066 GCF_024655625.1 Pseudomonas sp. 18.1.10 | reverse complement strand
ACCGTTTTCGCGGGCAAGCCCGCTCCCACATTTTTGAATGTGTTCACAAATCAAAGGTGGGAGCGGGCTTGCTCGCGAAAGCGGCGGAGCTGCCAACGAAGATGTCGGCTTACAGCAACTTACGCTGCACCGCCTCATCCAGCGTACTGCGCGTCAACGCCTCCACGACTTCCCGCGTATCGGCCTGGAACGGGATGCCGACGATCAGCACCAGCTGCATCCAGGTACGCACGGACTCGCTTTTCTTGACCCGACCCAATTCCTTGCCGTCCTTGTCCTTGAACACCGTTTCCAGGGTGAAGGTGTTCTTCGCCGTGGTCGGGATGATGAAGAACGTCACGCCGGTGATGATCGCCGACGCCATGCTGAACTGTTCGTTGTTGTACAAGGTGGCATCGGCATAGATATCCGAATCGACCTTGTCGGTGCTCACCCGCGAGAAGCGGTTGGACTGGCGAAACGAATCCGCCACGGCCTTTTCCCACAACAGCGCCGGGGCGCCGGCCGCCGCGTTGCCCGGGCCGCTGTTGACCTGGTTCAGCGCAGTGGTGCGTACGTATGCCGTAGGCTTTTGTGCCGGCGCGTTGGCGGTTGGCGGCCAGGTTTGCACGGCCGGCAGTTCGTGTTGCGAGTACGACACGCAGCCCGTCAGCAACACCACCGCGAGCACCAGGCTGCGTTTAATCAATCCGTTCATGAGTTACTCCTTGGGCAACTTGGCGGTGGCGCTGTCGAGCAGTTGCGACACCAGTTCATTCAATTGTCGGGCACCCATGGTCGGTGCCCAGTATTCGCGGCCGTACAGGCCCACGTTGCGCTCGAACTTGACCTCTTGCTTGGCGCTCGCCAGCGCCTTGCCCTCGCGGTCGACGATGGTCAGGTCACCGGCTACGTCGAAGGTATCGACGAAAATCGGCCCGTTGACCCAGATCCAGATGGTCAGCGTCAGCAAGGCACCGGGCACGTAGGCCGGGTGCACGCCACGGTGGCCCTTGAGGGAGGTCATGTTGAATTTCAGCGACACATCGTTTTCCCCCAGGCGCGTGGGGTATTCGGTGACTTGCTTGAAGTAGCCGGCCGTGCGCACGTATTGATTGAGCTGCACGGTCAGGGAGCGGCTGATGGCGGTCTTGTTGGCATCGTTGACGTCGGCGGCAGTCACCGCGACATCGGCGATTTGCGCACTGCGTGGGCTGCTGACAGCTGCCGGGTGGAGCGGGGCGCCGATAGGGCCCGTGACGGTGTAGGACACGCAGCCGGTCATCGACAGCGCTGCCATCAGGGCCGAGGCCCGAAAAAGTACCTTAAACACGCAATATCCCTATTAATAAAAAGACACAAATCAGTGTCTCGACCGGATGTTACACAACTTGAGGAATGTGCGGCGGCGCACGCAGGCGACCAAATACACTTGAGAACCCCTCTTAACTCCGTAAAATGCCGCGATTGTTTAAAGCTCGACACTGTTCAGGGATGAATTCATACATGCGTGTATTAGCGGTATTCATTGCCGCCTGCCTCATGGCCGGCTGCGCCTCCAAACCGGCTTACTACGTCTCGCCCGCCCCGGTCACGATTGCCAAGACCGCGACTTACTGGGTCGACACCTTCAACGTGGAGGTGGGCGGCAAAAGCAAGCACTTCATGACCGATGACAAGGTGCGCAACGAGCTTGGCGTCGATCTGGTCGACCGTCTGCTCAAGGCCAAGCGCTACGCCACCAGCAAGGAAAGCGCCGACTATCTGCTGGACGTGGATATCGTCTACGTGCGCCATATCATCGACTCCAACGGCGGGCTGACGAACCTGGTGGTGGATGACGGTACCATCCTGCAAAGCATCGATTTCGGCTACAAGGTCAAGGTCAAGAAGGCCGGTGGCGAAGTCCTGCACTTCGCTCAGAACCGCGCTGGCCTGGTGCCCAACAACTGGGTGGGCCAGGCGCAGCAATGGCGGACCATCGGCGGCATCGTCGCCAACTCCGGCAACGCGAGTGTCGAGCGCTATTTCACCGGCGGCCTGAGCCGCTACATCATTGATGACCTGCGCGATATTCCGTCGCGCTAGCGTCACCGGCTGCACCCGATCTCTCACTTCAGGAGCAATATGTGAACTCACTCTCCAAGATCCTACTGTCAGGCCTTGCCGCCGCCGCGCTGCTCGGCATGGCCGGTTGCGCCACCGAGAGCAACCGCGCCTTGCCGGTGGAAAAAGTCGCCAGCGCCGGTGTCGTCTACAACGGCGTGCGTGTACCGATCGCCGTGGGCAAGTTCGACAACCGCTCCAGCTACATGCGCGGCATCTTCTCCGACGGCGTTGACCGCCTCGGCGGCCAGGCCAAGACCATCCTGATTACCCACCTGCAGCAGACCAACCGCTTCAGCGTGCTGGACCGCGACAACATGGGCGAAATCTCCCAGGAAGCGGCGATCAAAGGCACCGTGCAGAAGCTCAAGGGCGCTGACTACGTGGTGACCGGCGACGTCACCGAGTTCGGCCGCAAAGAGACCGGCGACCGCCAGTTGTTCGGCATCCTCGGCCGTGGCAAGACCCAGGTGGCCTACGCCAAAGTTGCGTTGAACATCGTCAACATCAGCACTTCCGAAGTGGTGTATTCCACCCAGGGCGCCGGTGAATACGCGCTGTCCAACCGTGAAGTGGTCGGCTTTGGCGGCACCGCCAGCTACGACTCCACCCTCAATGGCAAGGTCCTGGACCTGGCCATGCGCGAAGCCATCAACCGCCTGGTGGACGGCATCAACGCCGGCGCCTGGAACCCGCGCAACTGATCGGCAACACCTCAAGGAGCAGTACACGGATGAGCAAGGCAGTGAAGTTGGCGCTGATGCTGACAGCAAGCGCAGTAGTCGCCGGGTGCCACACGGCGCCCCAGCCCCTGTATCAATGGGAAAGCTACCAGCCGCAGGTTTACGAGTACTTCAAGGGCGAGCCCAAGGAAGCGCAGGTCGAAGCGCTGGAACGGGATCTGCAAAAGATCAACGCCAGTGGCCGTAAAGCCCCGCCGGGTTACCACGCGCACCTGGGCATGCTGTACCTGAGCATGGGCAAGGATGACCAGATGGTGCAGGAGTTTCGCACCGAGAAGGCATTGTTCCCCGAGTCCGCTTCCTACATGGACTTTTTGTTGAAGAACGCCAAGACCGGAGTCGCCACGAAATGAGCCTTTTGAAACTCACCGGCGCCTTGCTGGCCCTGGCCTTGCTCGGCGGTTGCGCGGCACCCAAGACCATCGACTACACGGCGTACAAACAGGCGCGGCCGAAGTCGATCCTGGTCCTGCCGCCGCTCAATGAGTCGCCGGAAGTGCAAGCGTCCTACAGCCTGGTGTCGCAAGTCACCTACCCGTTGGCCGAAGCCGGCTACTACGTGTTGCCGATTGCCCTGGTGGACGAAACCTTCCGCCAGAACGGCCTGACCACCGCCAACGATATCCAGGCGGTGCCAGCGGCCAAGCTGCACGACATCTTCGGCGCGGACGCGGCGCTGTACATCACCGTCACCGAGTACGGCACCAAGTACATGCTGATCTCCAGCGATACGGCGGTGACGGCCTCGGCCAAACTGGTCGACCTGCGCACCGGCACCACCCTGTGGACCGGCTCGGCGCGGGCCTCCAGCGAGGAAGGCAACAACAATGGCGGTGGCCTGGTGGGCATGCTGATTACGGCGGCGGTGAAGCAGGTCATCAACAGCTCCACCGATGCGGCGCATCCGATTGCCGGTATCACCAGTGCGCGCCTGCTGTCGCCGGGGCAGCGCACGGGGATTCTGTACGGCCCGCGTAACCCGAAATACGGTACCGACTAACACCTCGGCACCGCAGGCAAAGGCCCTTCCCGGCACTGATCGGGGAGGGCCTTTGTCGTTGTGGGTGACGCTTTGCGGCGGGTTCAGCCGCGTCGATGGTTCAGGCGATAACGGCTGCCTGCCACGGTTTGCACGATATCGTCGGGTTTGACCTGCCCATGGGTCTTGATAAGCAGGTCGGCGCGGCCGTTGCCGTTCAGGTCGATGGTGACACTGCCCTTGCCGGTGCTTTCGTCATACGCCAATACGGTCTCGCCCGCCTTGCCGCTGAAGGCCTGGACAAAACTCAGCGCCGGGGCGTGGGCTTTTTGCAGGGCGCCGGACACATCGATCTTGTCGGTGCCACTGGTGAAGTCCATGAGCGTGTCGGGCTGCTCGGGGGTGGAATCACGGGCGTCGGTGTAGACGAATGTATCCGCGCCGCCACCGCCAAGTTTCTGGTCGGCCCCCGGACCACCGGTGAGCCGGTTGTCCGCATCGTTGCCGATCATCGCGTCGGGGCCTGCGCCGCCGATGGCGTTTTCGATGGTGCAGCCCCGGGCGATGGACACATTGCCCTTGAGCCCGCCAATGTCTGAAAACGCACCGGCCTTGAGATTGATGACCTGGTTGGATTGATAGCCGGAAACGTCCAGGGTGTCATTGCCGTCACCGTCCCAGATGCAGGCGATAAGGCTGTCCCGTGCAGAGTTGAGGGTGTAGTAGTCCCGTTGGGTATTGGAGTTGAAACCGTAGGTGTTGTCCTCTTTGCGTGTCTGATGGTTGACCCCGTATTTTTTCTGGATCGCGGCAATGTCATCCATCATCGGTGCGAGGGGTTTGGCGCCGAGCCATTTGCCACTGCTTTGATCGCCGAAGTAACTCATGACGGTATGGGCGGTGGAGTCTTGAGCGTAAACGCGCTGGCTTTCCCAGGCCTCGCCGTTGTAGTGGCCAGGGTGTTTCAAGCCGAGGGCGTGGCCGATCTCGTGGGTCATCACCACACGTGATGCCATGCGCGGGTTGTAGAGGGTTTCGCCGCCACCTCTGCCGCCCGGCGTCGGGTAGGTGCCGTGTGCGGTCCTGACCGAGCTTGAAATGCCAAAGGTCACGCGACCTTCGGCCGGGCCGCCGTTTTCGGTGAACTGGAGATTGGCGACATCGCTCCAGGACGTCAAAGACCTTCGTGCTTCCTGCCTTTGCGCTTCGTTGAACCCGCCGTTGTGGAAGGAGTACGAAATCTCGGTCTGGTTGTTTTGATTGGTATCGCGCCAGGTCGCCACGCCGCGTGTGAGCTGCTCGATAATCTGCTGTTTATCGTAGGAGCGCTTGTTGATCCTGGAGACGTAAGGATCGTCCGGACGTTGGGTCCGGTCCTTGCCATCCCAGGTGTGGGGGCTGGGCCTATCTGGACTTGGCAGATGTGTGCGGCGCTCGGGAGGCGGCGGCGTGTGGTCGGGCCGGGGCATCGGGCGAAGGATTGGGCGCGTGAAAGTTCGCACCCACGGGTGAGTGACAAAGGGTCGGACGAAGGGACGAAAGACCGTCAGGATATTGAATGGGCGAAAGAACTGTTGTGGTCGCTGCGGGGCGCTGTAGGGCGGGAAAAAGGCCTGTACGCCAGAATGTATTCTCATTGTTATACCGTCAAACGCTGCTTGTTTTTATCCTTGATAAAGTCTGTAGGCAAAGTCCTTTTGCGGTGCGATAAGTTGGCATTGCGCAAACCGGACTCCAATCGTTCAACTGTTACCTGATGGTGGTTTAAGCGGCGTTGTCGCATGTAGTTGCAGCTATCTTGGGTGTGGGTGTTTTGTTCGTGGGTTGAGGTAGGGCGAGTTCCAACTTCGTTTGTCTGGTTGTTTTTCAAGAACCCCGCCGACGGACAACAAAAGAACCACACACGGCCTTACAAGACCGCATCAGCTGCCGAAAAGGGTTCAAGAAAAAAACTTGGCGTTTAACCCGAGCACCAGCCCTGTCGCGTCTGAAGGAGTGAACACATTATTCACCCTTGAGGTTCAGTCGCCATGTCTCGTCATTTCCAGCCGCTCTTGCGTCCCGTCGCACAAGGTCTCGCCATCGCTTCGTGGATGGCACTGGCGGGTTGTGGCGTGCCCACATCCCAAGACACGGCCACGCCCGCCGCGGCCGCAGAGGTCATGCCCGCTCTCACGCCGCCCAGCGCGCAGGTGCGCGTCGAAGGTGCGCTGGTCAAGCGCGCGGCCTCCGCGCCCATGGCGGCACCGTTGATGATGAGCGACGAGCGGGTGATTCAATATCGCAGTGAGCCCGGGGAGCAATACGAACGCCTGCCGGACAACCCGGTGCAGCGTGTTGCCGAAACGCCCGTCTCGACCTTTAGCGTGGATGTCGATACCGGCAGCTACGCCAACGTACGACGCTTCCTCAACCAAGGTAGCCTGCCGCCCGAAGGGGCTGTAAGGCTGGAGGAAATGCTCAACTACTTCCCCTACAACTACGTATTGCCCACCGATGGCTCGCCCTTTGGCGTGAGCACTGAGGTCTCGGCCACGCCGTGGAACCCGCACACCCAGTTGTTGCGCATCGGCATCCGCGCGTCCGACCGCGCCGTGGCCGACCTGGCGCCGGCCAACCTGGTGTTTCTGGTGGATGTGTCCGGCTCCATGGACCGCCGCGAAGGCTTGCCCCTGGTGAAAAGCACCCTGAACTTGCTGGTGGATCAGTTGCGCGAGCAGGACCGTGTGTCGCTGGTGGTCTACGCCGGCGAGTCGCGCGTGGTGCTGCAGCCCACCTCCGGTCGCGAAAAGGCCAAGATCCGCAACGCCATCAATCAACTGGCCGCCGGTGGCTCAACGGCGGGCGCTTCGGGGATCGAACTGGCCTACCAGATGGCTCGCGAAGGGTTTATCGACAACGGCATCAACCGCATCCTGTTGGCCACCGACGGTGATTTCAATGTGGGCGTCAGCGATTTCGACAGCCTCAAGCAGATGGCTGCCCGGCAGCGCAAAAGCGGCGTGTCCCTCACCACCTTGGGCTTCGGTGTGGATAACTACAACGAACACCTGATGGAACAACTGGCCGACGCGGGTGATGGCAACTACGCCTACATCGACAACCTGCGTGAAGCACGCAAAGTGCTGGTGGACCAGCTCAGCTCGACCCTGGCGGTGGTGGCGCGGGATGTGAAACTGCAGGTGGAATTCAACCCGGCACGCGTCAGCGAATATCGTTTGCTCGGCTATGAAAACCGCGCCTTGAAGCGTGAGGATTTCAGCAACGACAAGGTTGATGCGGGTGAGATTGGTGCGGGGCATACGCTCACTGCGTTGTATGAAATCGTCCCGGTGGGCGAGAAGGGCTGGTTGGAACCGTTGCGGTACGCTGCCGCGTCCAAGGCGCCAGACAACGCCGATGAACTGGCCATGCTACGTGTGCGCTACAAGCCTGCAGCCGGCGGCGACAGCCAGCTGATCGAGCGGCCCATCCATAACCAGGCCACCCAGGCCAGCGCCGACCTGCGTTTCTCGGCCGCCGTGGCCGCCTTCGCCCAACAGCTCAAGGGTGATGGCCGCTACACTGGCAGCATGAGCTTGCAGGACACGGCTGCACTGGCCCGCTCGGCCCTCGGCGATGACCCCTTTGGGCTGCGCCATGAGTTCGTGCAGTTGGTGGAGTTGGCGCAGAGCCTCAAGCACTGATCTCGAATACCACAACGATCCACTGTGGGACCGACAAGCCCGGCTCCCACGTGATCCATCGAAAGGAGTTCGCCATCGACATGGCCGTTCCAGAAGACGCACCCAGCGACGAATCGCTGCTGGCCCGCTATCGAACCGGGGACAGTGCCGCGTTCGAGGCCCTGTACGCGCGGCACCGCCAAGGCTTGTACCGGTTCCTGGTGTCCCTGAGCAACAAGGCCGAACTGGCCGAGGAAATCTTCCAGGACACCTGGCTCAGCCTGATCCGTAGCACCACTCAGCCACAGGGCCGGGCGAGTTTTCGTACGTGGCTGTTCCAGATTGCCCGCAACCGCCTGATCGATCACTGGCGCAAGCACGGCATCCACAACCCGCTGCACGACAGCTACAACGAGCAAGTGCACGCCCAGGCCGACGACAGCGCCGGCCCCGAGCAGCAGTTGAGCCTGAGCCGCGACCAGGCACGGCTCGACGCTGCGCTGCAAGACCTGCCCGAAGACCAGCGCGAAGTCTTCCTGCTGCGCCTGCACGGCGAGCTCGAAGTGCCGCAAATCGCCACCCTCACGGGCGCCCCGCTGGAAACCGTAAAAAGCCGCCTGCGCTACGCCCAGCAGAAACTGCGCCGCCTGCTGGCCGAGGAGATACCCGCATGACCGACTCCCGACACACTCCAGATTCCGACGACGTGCTGCTCCAGCACTACCGTCAACACCGCACGGGTGAGCCACCTGCGTCCCTCGACGCGTTCATCCTCGCCGCCGCCCGCCGCGAAGCCCCGGTGCCGCAACCGAACCTGTGGCAACGCTGGCTGCAAGCCTGCCAACGGCCGCGCTGGCAAATGGCATTCGCCACCGTCGCCGGTTTGGCGCTGATGATCGGCGTGGTCATGCGCTCGCCCGTGCCGCAGCCGCAAATCACCAGCGCGACCTTCTCCGCGTTCCACGAAGAGGCCGCCAGCCCGCCGCCGCCCATGATGTCCGCCCCCGCGCCGGTGGCCCGAATGGCTGCCGCGCCCAAGGCCGAGAGTGCGCAAGTCATGGGGTCGATGGCGGATGAGTCCAGCGCGAAACTCAGCAAGCGCGCGCCGGTGGCGTTGCCTTCGTTGGAAGATGGGTTGCAGGAAATTGCGCGACTGCGTGAGGCAGGACAGACCCAGGCGGCAGATGAAAAGCTACTGATATTGCATGAGCGTTTTCGCGCAGAAGACTTGCCCGCGCGGTTGGAAGCGTTGAAACAACCCTGAGTGCGCGACATCGCGCTTGCATCCGGTTGTGGCCCGCCAGTCTCTCGACGCTGGCGGGCGCGAGGCTGGCTTAGAACTCGTTCATCCTTTTTTCGACTCGGGTGGGGTCTAACAGGTTGAGCACGTTGCTATACGTCATGCCCAGGGGCTTCAACGGATGTTCCAACATCAGCGAGTCGACTTTGTCCGATACCTTCTCCCACTCCAGGCTGGACATATCCACATAGTCCGGGATATCCCTCAGGAGAGAGGCAGGGGAGAACTTCAATAGTTGCAGAAAGGCAACGGCGCCCGCCATTTCAGGCGTTGTTTGTTCTTGCTTGACCAAGAACGCTTTTAGATGTTTGAAAGTGTTGGCTGCACTGCTGTCTCCCGCGCCCCAGTCAAAGCCTTTTATGGAATAGTTGTCCCTGTCCGGAATCGAATCGCCCATCTGGCTGGTGAGTCCCACGATCCCCCACGTCAAAGCGTCGAACGTCGAGCCGTCGAACTTGGTCTGGAGAGCGTGCGACATTTCCTTGCCCATCGGCGTATTGAGCATCGCGTTCAGCTCAAGGGTTGCTACGCCCTCAAGGCTTTTCCACTCGTCAGCCGGCACCTGGTCTCGCATCGCCTTGAGATTGGGTGGTGGCGTCATGCTTTGCAGAAAACTGAGAATTTCTCGTTGCATCTGCGGGTGAAGGGGGGCCTGGCTAAATCCAGCATGGCTTTTGGTTTGGGCGGCGGCGCTGGTCTTGGGGGACTCTGTGGGGGAAGGCGAAGTGCCTGGCACTACGGAGTGGGGCTGATTGTTAAGTGGCAACATAGGCATTTATCCGCTGGGAGTTGGAAGAAGACGTGCCAGGCAGAGCTGGCAGTCTCTATCTGTGTAAACCGTCAAAGATCTGGTTCCCAGCGACCACAAAAAAGCCCCAGGCCTTTCGACCTGGGGCTTTTTCATCTGTGTATGGTGCACCCGGCGGGATTCGAACCCACGACCCCTGCCTTCGGAGGGCAGTACTCTATCCAGCTGAGCTACGGATGCTTGTGCGGGCGACATCATACCCATGTCGCCCTTGGGCGTCCATGCTGGTTTTTGGCCGCTGAACCGTAGGAAATGCGCGCGCAGGCGCCCTAAGTCGGGCGCCGCCGGTCATGGCGGGGGAACCCGGGCCAATCACGCTGATCCGAAAGATTCGGCAAATGCGCGGTTTTCGTTCTTTTTTTCGAACAGACTATTGCCCTGTACCCCCATTGATCCTAGGATTCGTTTGAGATTTCAAACGCTCTGTCTCCCGCGTGCGCTTCTTTAACCCGCGCGCTGGGGCTGATTTCCCTGACGGCAGCCCACAAGGCGCCTTTCAACAACTCTAATTCGCTCCGCGCGTGCGCGGTGCTGTTAAGGAAAGCCGACATGCAGCTTAAAGATGCCCAGTTGTTCCGCCAGCAAGCCTTTATCGATGGTGCCTGGGTCGATGCGGACAACGGTCAGACCATCAAGGTCAACAACCCGGCCACGGGCGAGATTCTCGGTACCGTGCCAAAGATGGGCGCCGCGGAAACCCGCCGCGCCATCGAAGCCGCCGACAACGCCTTGCCGGCCTGGCGTGCACTGACCGCCAAGGAGCGCGCGAACAAGCTGCGCCGTTGGTTCGAACTGCTGATCGAAAACCAGGACGACCTCGCGCGCCTGATGACCCTCGAACAAGGCAAGCCGCTGGCCGAAGCCAAGGGCGAAATCGTCTACGCTGCATCCTTTATCGAGTGGTTCGCCGAAGAAGCCAAGCGCATCTACGGTGACGTGATTCCCGGCCACCAGCCCGACAAGCGCCTGATCGTGATCAAGCAGCCGATCGGCGTGACCGCTGCCATCACCCCGTGGAACTTCCCGGCCGCGATGATTACCCGTAAAGCCGGCCCAGCGCTGGCCGCCGGTTGCACCATGGTCATCAAGCCCGCTTCGCAAACGCCATTCTCGGCCCTGGCGCTGGTTGAGCTGGCGCACCGTGCCGGCATCCCGAAAGGCGTGCTGAGCGTGGTCACCGGCAGCGCTGGCGACATCGGCGGCGAGCTGACCAGTAACCCGATCGTGCGTAAATTGTCCTTCACCGGCTCGACTGAAATCGGTCGCCAGCTGATGGCCGAATGCGCCAAGGACATCAAGAAAGTGTCCCTGGAGTTGGGCGGCAACGCGCCGTTCATTGTGTTCGACGACGCCGACCTGGATAAGGCCGTCGAAGGCGCGATCATCTCCAAGTACCGCAACAACGGCCAGACCTGCGTCTGCGCCAACCGCCTGTACATCCAGGATTCGGTGTACGACGCCTTCGCGGAAAAATTGAAAGTGGCCGTGGCCAAGTTGAAGATCGGCAACGGTCTGGAAGATGGCACCACCACCGGCCCGCTGATCGACGAAAAAGCCGTGGCCAAGGTCCAGGAACACATCGCCGATGCCCTGAGCAAAGGCGCGACGTTGCTGGCGGGCGGCAAGGTCATGGAAGGCAACTTCTTCGAGCCGACCATCCTCACCAACGTGCCGAAAAACGCCGCTGTGGCGAAGGAAGAAACCTTCGGCCCACTGGCACCGCTGTTCCGTTTCAAAGACGAAGCCGAAGTGATCGCGATGTCCAACGACACCGAGTTCGGCCTGGCCTCCTACTTCTACGCCCGCGACCTGGGCCGTGTGTTCCGTGTGGCCGAAGCCCTGGAATACGGCATGGTCGGCGTCAACACCGGGTTGATCTCCAACGAAGTGGCGCCGTTCGGCGGCATCAAGGCTTCGGGCCTGGGCCGTGAAGGCTCCAAGTACGGGATCGAGGATTACCTGGAAATCAAATACCTCTGCCTGGGCATCTAAGTCCGGCAAGAGATTGCAGTGAACGCAGAGGGCACGAGAGCGCTGACCCTTTGCGTGTTTCAAGACGTTATTCGTAGTGGCCGGGAACGCTGTGGCAGTCGATCATCGCATGCTGCCGCAGTTGCCTCCCCGCCACGTATTCCTTGGACCCCGCCACCCGATGAGTGGCGAATGAGGACTTTATGAGCAAGACCAACGCATCCCTGATGAAACGCCGTGAAGCCGCTGTACCGCGCGGTGTTGGCCAGATCCACCCGATCTTCGCCGAATCCGCGAAGAACGCCACGGTGACCGACGTTGAAGGTCGCGAGTTCATCGACTTCGCCGGCGGTATCGCCGTGCTGAACACCGGCCACGTGCACCCGAAAATCATCGCGGCCGTGACCGAGCAACTGAACAAGCTGACCCACACCTGCTTCCAGGTCCTGGCCTACGAGCCTTACGTCGAAGTTTGTGAGAAAGTGAACGCCAAGGTGCCAGGGGATTTCGCCAAGAAAACCCTGCTGGTCACCACCGGTTCCGAAGCGGTGGAAAACGCCGTGAAGATCGCCCGTGCCGCCACTGGCCGTGCTGGCGTGATCGCCTTCACCGGCGCCTACCACGGCCGCACCATGATGACCCTGGGCCTCACCGGCAAAGTCGTGCCGTATTCGGCCGGCATGGGCCTGATGCCCGGCGGCGTGTTCCGCGCGCTGTACCCGAACGAACTGCACGGTGTCAGCGACGACGATTCCATCGCCAGCATCGAACGCATCTTCAAGAACGATGCCGAGCCGCGTGATATCGCTGCCATCATCATCGAGCCGGTGCAGGGCGAAGGCGGTTTCTACGTCGCGCCAAAATCCTTCATGAAGCGCCTGCGCGAACTGTGCGACAAGCACGGCATCCTGCTGATCGCCGACGAAGTGCAAACCGGCGCCGGCCGTACCGGTACCTTCTTCGCCATGGAACAGATGGGCGTTGCTGCCG
This sequence comes from Pseudomonas sp. 18.1.10, assembly GCF_024655625.1. Lineage (NCBI taxonomy): Bacteria > Pseudomonadati > Pseudomonadota > Gammaproteobacteria > Pseudomonadales > Pseudomonadaceae > Pseudomonas > Pseudomonas sp. 18.1.10. The sequence goes on along the minus strand of NZ_JANLGL010000113.1, from coordinate 6,525 downwards.
ACCTGACCACCTTCGCCAAATCCATCGCCGGTGGCTTCCCACTGGCCGGTGTGTGCGGCAAGGCCGAGTACATGGACGCCATCGCCCCAGGCGGCCTGGGCGGCACCTACGCCGGTAGCCCGATCGCGTGCGCCGCGGCGCTGGCGGTGATGGAAGTGTTCGAAGAAGAGCACCTGCTGGACCGTTGCAAGTCCGTCGGCGAGCGTCTGGTCACTGGCCTGAAAGCCATCCAGGCCAAGTACCCGGTGATCGGTGACGTGCGTGCCCTGGGCGCGATGATCGCCGTCGAGCTGTTCGACGGCGGCGACACCCACAAGCCAAACGCTGCGGCCGTGGCGGCCGTGGTCGCCAAGGCGCGTGACAAGGGCCTGATCCTGCTGAGCTGCGGCACCTACGGCAACGTGTTGCGCGTGCTGGTCCCGCTGACCGCGCCGGACGAGCTGTTGGACAAAGGCCTGGCGATCATCGAAGAGTGCTTCTCTGAGCTGTAAGCAAAAGCTGAGCTGATCGACAGAAAAAACCCGCTTCGGCGGGTTTTTTTGTGCCCGATCCGGCACATTCAGCCCACGTTCATTGTACGTACCCGCCTCCATTGACTAAGGTGCAAGCATTGCCGATGGAGCGTGCTGGATGACTGCTGTTGATTTACCCGCTGTACCCCGAGTGTTGATTGCCGAAGCGGACCCTTGGTCGCGGGACCTGCTCAAGCAAGTGTTGTTGAACGTGCGCTGTGACGCACGGCTGGATGTGTGTGCCGATGGTCAGCAAGCGGCTACGTTGCTGCGGGAAAAAACCTACGACCTGATCTTGGCCGATTGGGAGCTGCCGGGCGTCGATGGTCTGAGCCTGCTGCGCAGCGTGCGCCAGCAGCGCCGCTCGCCTGCGCTGCCGTTCATTCTGCTGAGCAGTCGCAACGACAGCGCCAGTGTGCGCGAAGCCCTGCCCCTGGCGCCCACGGCGTACCTGACCAAGCCCCTGAACATGGAAAGCCTGACCCAGCGCCTGCAAGACCTGCTGCTCAATGAAGGCGAAAGCGTGTATTGCGAGATTCCGCCGCTGGCGCCGGGCATGACGTTGCCGGTGTTCCTGGAGCGCCGCCGCGAAGCGTCCGATGGCGCGCCGTTGCGCGTGGATGTGAAAGCTGCGGTACAAAAAAGCCTTGGGCCCAACGGCCTGGACCTCAAACGCCTGGAAGACCAGGTGCGCATGGACCCGCAAATCACCGCCGTACTGATCGCCGCCGCCAACAGCGCCGGCCATCACGGCACACCGGTGCAAACCCTGCCAGCGGCGTTGCACAAGCTGGCTGCCGGGCAAAGCATGAACCTGATCCTCGGCCTGTCCCTCAAGCACAACGTGGTGCTGGCCGACCCGGCGCTGGTGGCCTATGCCGCGCGTCACTGGCAGCTGTCCCAGGACACCGCCGACTACGCGCGCCGGCTGGCGCGCATGCTGGAGTTGGATCACGAGCGCTGCTACAGCGCCGGTATCCTGCATCGGCTCGGCGACCTGGCCTTGTTGCGCTGCCTGGAAGACTGGCGGCTGGGCGGCGGAGCGCTGGATGACGAAGCGATTGGCGAGGCGCTCTACACTTTTGGCGCCGCCTATGGCTCGGCGTTGCGTGCGCGTTGGCGCTTGCCCCATGAACTGCGTCAGTTGATCGCAGCGATCTACTCGCTGGAGGGCGGGGTGTATGCGCGGGATGCGTTGGTGGTGAACCTGGCGGCGCAGATGGCGCGGTTGACTGAGCATGAAGGGTTGGAGGTGCTGGCCAATGGCAAGACGGCGCGGTTGCTCAAGGTGGGCTTGTCGGAGCTGACGCGGGTGCGCAAGGCCTAAAGAACAATGAGATCCAAATGTGGGAGCGGGCTTGTGTGGGAGCGGGCTTGCTCGCGAAGGCGGTGTATCAGTCAATCAATCTTGCGACTGACACTCCGCATTCGTGAGCAAGCCCGCTCCCACATTGGATCTGTTCCACAGTTGGATCTGTGCCTAGCTCGCGACGACGCGGTTCTTGCCCAGCCGCTTGGCCTCATACATCGCCGCATCTGCCCGGGCAAAGAGGCTATCGAGGGTGGAATCTTCCTCGCTCAGGCTGGCCAGCCCCTGGCTCACCGTCACCGTAAACGCCAAGCCTTCATAGCTGAAACTCAACGCCTGGATTTCCTTGCCCAGCCGTTCCGCCACCTGCAACGCCATCTCCGGCGCACAACCGGGCAGGACCGCGGCGAATTCTTCGCCGCCAATGCGCCCGAACAGGTCGCCACGGCGCAATACTCCGCGACCGCTCTCGGCGATACGCCGTAGCACCTGGTCGCCTTCCAGATGGCCGTAGGAGTCGTTGACGTCCTTGAAGTCATCGATGTCCAGCAACAGGAACGCCAAGGGCGCGCCTTGGGCGCAGGCGCTGTCGAAGGCCTGGTTGGCGCATTCGAAGAAATGCCGGCGATTGCTGCTCTGGGTCAGCACGTCGGTGGTGGCGAGGCGATGCAGCTCCAGTTCCAGCTGCTTTTTCTCGGTGATGTCTTCGGCCATGCCGACCACGATCACCGGCTCGCCGGGTTCGACCTGTTGGTTGATGTAGCACTTGTCGCTGAGCCAGCGGATCTGCCCGTCAGCGGTGATGATGCGGTACTCGCGGTCTTCCACGGCGCCCTGTTCCAGCACGCGGGCGAGGCTGTGTTCGGCGTAGTCGAGGTCTTCGGGGTGAATGCTGTTGCGCCATTCCCGGTGGTCGGCCAGCAGCAGGCCGGCCGAACGCCCAAATACCCGTTCGTAGGCCGGGCTCACGTACAGCACGCGGCGCGTTTCCCAATCGATGGCCCACAGCACGGCGTTCACGCTGACCAACAGTGAGCTGAGCAATTGCTCGCGCTCGCTCAGCCGCTCGACTTCGCCCTGGGCGTGCATCAGCGCCAGCAGCGTCGCCGCCGCTGCGGGGCGCGGGTGCTCGGCGCTGGGGGGATCGGGCTGGTAGGGCTTTTCGTGAACCATCGGCACAACTCTCTCTGGGCGCGCCGCAGGATGGAACAGCGGTCACTACAAGGGGCCACCATGATGGCGAAGTGTTCATTGAGAGAGGGGAATTGCAGTGAAGTTCCGTCATCGGTCGCGATTGACGGCGTCCGAGAAATGGCGCCAAAAAGCCGGTGGGTGGGAGGGCAAGCCCTCCCACCGTACGGTCAGACCGCTGCAGGACGCAGGGAATAGGTCTTCAATTGGTGGGCAAAGTCGCGCAGGGACTGGATGCCGCTGGCCTCGGCCTCATGCACCCATTCCTTGATGGCGGCGAGCATATCGTGGCCATTGGTGCTGGTCTTGAGCCAGATCTGTTGCAGTGCCAGGCGCTTTTCGTAGATCACTTTCAGGGCCTGGCTGTGTTCCAGCATGCTCTGGATGCGCAGGTGATGGCGCTCATCCAGCAAGCTGGTCTCCCGCGACAGCAAACGCTTGGCGCGATGGAACTGGTGACGCACCGAGTGATCGACCTTCTCCAGCTCTTGCTTGACCAGCGGGCCGATCACCAACTTGCGGTACTGGGCCATGATCTGGAAGCGGTTGTTGAGGATCGCCATCGCGGTGTCCATGTCCAGGTGGCCCTTGCCCTCGACGCGGTGGGCAATCGGTGCCACGCGCTGCACCTTGGCCAGGCGCAGCCAGCTGAACACCTTGATCCAGGCCCAGCCCAGGTCGAACTCCCACTTCTTTACCGACAGCTTGGCGGAGTTGGGGTAGGTGTGATGGTTGTTGTGCAGCTCTTCGCCACCGACGATGATGCCCCACGGCACCAGGTTGGTCGCCGCGTCACGGCATTCGAAGTTGCGATAGCCCACGGCATGGCCCAGGCCGTTGATTACGCCGGCCGCCCAGAACGGGATCCACATCATCTGGATCGCCCAGATGGTGATGCCGATGGTGCCGAACAGCAGCAGGTCGATCACGCCCATGATCGCCACGCCCAGCAGCGGGTAGGGCGTGTAGATTTTGCGCTCGATCCAGTCGTCCGGGCAGTTCTTGCCGTAGATGCGCAAGGTCTCGGGGTTTTCCGCTTCGGCGCGGTACAGTTCGGCACCTTTGCGCAATACGGTGGACAGGCCTTTTATCACCGGGCTGTGCGGGTCATCGACGGTTTCGCACTTGGCGTGGTGCTTGCGGTGGATGGCGGTCCACTCGCGGGTGTTCTGCGCCGTGGTCAGCCACAGCCAGAAGCGGAAGAAGTGTTTCAGGCCGGCATTGAGTTCCAGGGAACGATGGGCTGAATAGCGGTGCAGATAGACGGTGACCCCAACGATGGTCACGTGGGTCATCAACAGAGTGACTGCCACCAGTTGCCAGGCTGACAGGTCAAGAAAACCGTTGTACCACATAGGCTGTATGGCCCTCAGATAAAGAAAAAAACAGCTCACGCATTATCACTAAGCCTACAGAGAAAACCAGCCACCCTTTCAGATAGGAGTGACTGGATGTTTCTTATTCTATAATCCGCAGCCTTTGTAGGGCGATTCTGTTTTTTTAGTAAGGATTACTGAGCATATGCTGCTTTCATACCGAGGTGCCCTGCGTGTAGGGCTGGTATACCTGCTGGTGTCCATTGTCTGGCTCCAGCTCAGCAACCAGGTATTGATCTACTTTCTCGATGAACCGAGGGCGCTGGGGCACTGGCTGCAGGTGCGCGGCTACGTGTGGGTGGCCCTCAGTGCGTTGGCCATTTACCTGATCTGTGCGCGTTTTGACCGGGCCAACCGGCTGGCACAGCCCCTTAAGGAAAACCGCGAGCGCCTGCGCCAGGCCGCCGCCGTGTTCGACTGCACCCGCGAAGGCGTGCTGGTCACCGACGCCAAGGGCCTGATCGTGCATGTAAACCGGGCCTTTGTGGAGATCACCGGCTACCGGCGCGAAGACGTCATGGGCCAGCAGCCAAGCCTGTTCAAGTCCGGGCGCCATTCGTCGAATTTTTACCAGGAGATGTTCCATGCCCTGGGGCGTACCGGCGAATGGAGCGGGGAAATCTGGAACCGGCGCAAGAGCGGCGAGATTTATCCACAGTGGCAAACCATCCGCGCCGTGCAGGACGACCTTGGCCACGTCAGCCACTACGTCGCGGTGTTCTCCGACATCACCGCCATCAAGCATTCCGAGCACGAACTGGCGCACCTCGCGCACCACGACCCGCTCACCGACCTGCCCAACCGCCTGCTGTTCACCGACCGCGCCGAGCAGGCGCTGGCCTCGGCGCAAGTGCACAAGCGCGGCTGTGCCTTGCTGCTGCTGGACCTGGACCACTTCAAGATCATCAACGACAGCCTTGGCCATAACGTCGGCGACCAACTGCTCAAGCTGGTGGGCGAGCGGCTCAAGGCCCTGTTCGGCCCCGGCGTGACCCTGGCGCGCCTGGGCGGCGACGAGTTCGCCGTGCTGGCGGAAAGTTGTCCACAGGTGGTGCAAGCCGCCGGCCTGGCGCAACGCATGCTGGACGCGATGAAACAGCCGTTCATCTTTGATGGCCACCAGTTGTTTATCAGCGCCAGCGTCGGCATCAGCCTGTTCCCCAGCGATGCCCTGAGCGCCGAGCAACTGCTGCGCAACGCCGACTCTGCGCTGTTCAAGGCCAAGAGCGCCGGGCGCGAAGGCTACGCGCTGTACACCGAAGAACTCACCGCCCACGCGCAAAACCGCGTGGAAATCGCCAGCGAACTGCGCCGCGCCCTCGACCAGCACGAACTGCGCGTCTACTACCAGCCCGTGCACGACCTGCAAGACAGCCGCCTGATCGGCGTCGAGGCACTGGTGCGCTGGGAGCACCCGGAGCGTGGCCTGGTGCCGCCGGGGGATTTCATTCCCATCGCCGAGCGCACCGGGTTGATCGCCGACATCGACGCCTGGGTGCTGGACCAGTCTTGCCGCCAGATGGGCCAATGGCTGGCTGATGGCGTGCCGCTGAATTTTATCGCGGTCAACGTCTCCAGCCGCCTGTTTGCCCGTCGCGAACTGTACGACCAGGTTGCCCAGGTGCTGCACAACACCGGCCTGGACCCGGCTTTCCTGGAGTTGGAAGTCACCGAAAGCGCGGTGATGGACGACCCCGAAGCCGCCCTGGAGCAACTGCACCGCCTGCGCGAACTGGGTTTGCGCCTGGCCATCGACGACTTCGGCACCGGCTATTCCTCGCTGCTGCGCCTCAAGCGCCTGCCGGTGCAGAAGCTCAAGATCGACCAAGGCTTTGTCGCCGGCTTGCCGTGGGACGAAGACGACGCCGCCATCGTGCGCGTGGTGATCGCCCTGGCGAAAAGCATGGGCATGCAGGTGCATGCCGAAGGGATCGAGCAGGTGGAGCAGGCACGGTTCCTGTTGGAGCATGAATGCGATCTGGGGCAGGGCTACTGGTTTGGCCGGCCGGTGCCGGCGAGTGAAATCGACTGGGCGAGGGCGCCGACCATCCGAATGTGAAGTGCGGGCAAAATGTGGGAGCGGGCTTGCTCGCGAATGCGGTGTATCAGTCACTGAATATTTGGCTGACACACCGCA
>NZ_JANLGL010000112.1:0-19171 GCF_024655625.1 Pseudomonas sp. 18.1.10 | reverse complement strand
CTGAACCACCGCTTTCGCGAGCAAGCCCGCTCCCACACAAGCCCGCTCCCACATTTTTTACGGCTTCCAGGTCTGTACATACTTGGCATCGACCGCCTTGGGCAACAAGCCCGCCTTGAAAAACGCATCGGCAATCTTCTGCTGCTCACCCAACTGGTCAACCGTCACCGGCTGCACCTGATAGCTGCGGTGTGCATTGGCGGCTTCCACCGTGGCCACGTCCAGGTTGCCCCACAGCGGGCCAAGCACTTTCGCCGCGTCCTGCGGGTGGGCCTTGACCCATTGGCCGGTTTTTTCCAGCTGCTCATACACCACCTTCAACACCTCGGGATGGGCTTTGGCGTAGGGCGTGCCGGTCAAGTAATAGCGCTTGTAGCTGGCAAGTCCGGCGCCGTCCGCCAGGGTACGGGTCGGCAGTTGGCGTTGCACACCGGTGAGGAAGGGTTCCCAGGTGACCCAGGCATCCACCTTGTTGTTTTCGAACGCGGCGCGGCCGTCGGCGGGTGACAGGTAAGCGGGTTCGATATCAGCGAATTCCAGGCCTGCTTTGGCCAGCGCGGCGATCAGCAGATAGTGGGTGCCGGCGGCTTTGGTGACCGCGATTTTCTTGCCTTTCAAATCGCTCAGTTGCTGGATCGGCGAGTCTTTGCGCACCACGATAGCCTGGGCCGAAGGCGAGGGCGCTTCCTGCGCGAAGTAGGTGAGCTTGGCCTGGGCGGCCTGGGCGAAGATCGGCACGGTGTCGGCGACGTCGGCGCTGATGTCCACGTTGCCTACGTTCAGGGCTTCGAGCAGGGGCAGGCCGCTGGGGAATTCGTGCCAGGTCACGTTGATGTGGTTGGCGTTGAGGGCTTTTTCCAGGGTGCCCTGGGTTTTTAGCAGGGTGATCAGGGTGGAGGATTTCTGGTAGCCGATGCGCAGGGTTTCTTGGGCTTCGGCGATGGCGGCTATTGAAAAGGCCAGTAAGCCTAAGACCGCGATGAGGGGGCGACGTATGGGCATTGGGGGGGCTCGATCTTCTAATGGGATGGGGTGAGCTTAAGGTTCTAAAAAACGTTCGTTAAATACTCTTTTGGTCTTAGCTTAAGGTGCTTTGTCCGCGCTTCGAGGAGCCGTGTGAAGCGATGCTAGAGGCGTAGAAGTGGGATCTGCCGGTGTCGGAGGTAACGGCATTCAAGTCGTTGGAGATTGCTCGGCTTTTTTCAACGCTTGACACCTCAAGGTTGACGCGCAAGGATCAACTCAATTTTTAAAAATTGAGTTTCGCTCATGGCAAAAATTCAGAAGCCTACCGATTTCGGGGTGCTGTTTAAGCAATATGGTTTACAGGTTTTCGAGCTGGCAGCTACCTACAAAGCAGTTGACGCAAAGGGACGGTATCTGCATTGGGACGAATTCCGGCGACGGCCTGCGCCAGGGATTCAAAAAGAGGCTGCATGGGCTGCTATTAAAATGTCTAGGGCATATGGCAGCAAGACCCTTGAACTTGTGAGTGAGTGCGGTAACCCATTTTTACTTTACATGACGGATGCCTGCGATGCCGCTATTCATGGCGTTGAACTCGTTGCCGCTAGGCTGGGTGAAGAAGTCGCGTCGACTTCCAAACGACGTGACAATAATAAGTATCTCGTCGACTCTTTAATGATGGAGGAGGCGATTTCAAGTGCTCAGCTAGAAGGGGCTGCCACCACACGCAAAGTCGCCAAGGATATGCTGGCTAAAGAGCGCGCCCCTCAAAATGATGATGAACGGATGATTCTTAATAACTACCTATTGATGAAACATGCCAAGTACAACAAAGGCAGTGAGCTATCCGTTGAACTAATCTGTGAGTTTCATGGTATCGCCACAGCAGGCATTGATGAGGAGGGGGTTAACCCCGGGCAAATCAGAGAAGGTGATGATATTTTTGTCGGCGGTACGGATGGCGAGGTTATTCATCAACCACCGAAGGCATTGTCATTGCCAGCGAGGCTTGAAGTGCTGTGTCGGTTTGCAAATGCTCGGCATGATGGTGTAGATGGGAGAGTATTTATCCATCCTGTGGTTAAGGCGATTATCCTGCACTTCATGATTGGTTATGAGCACCCATTCAGGGATGGAAATGGTCGCGCCGCGCGATGCCTGTTTTATTGGTTTATGCTTAAAACCGGTTACTGGCCTTTTGAGTATATCTCCATAAGCGCCTTGTTGAAGGAGGCTCCGCTTAAGTATGGGCGGTCTTATGTTTATACGGAAACTGACTCATTTGACTTGACCTATTTCGTGGTTTACCAGTTAGAGGTAATTGAGCGTGCTGTCAATGAGTTCATGGATTATTTCGACGAAAAGAGAATTGAAGCGAGCGAGCTGATGACATGGCTGGACGCGCTAAAGCTGAAAGAGAAGCTGACTTATCGGCAGGGCCACTTTTTGAAAAAGGTTCTTCAGCACCCGGGCCGAATTTTCACGCCCAAGGAACTCACGCATGACTACGATGTGTCGGAAAACACTGCACGTAAGGATCTCGAAAAATTGGTCGAAATGAAGGTGCTATTCCAGGTTCAAGAGGGAAAGGGTTTTTTGTATGTCGCGCGCGAGGACGCACAAGCCAACTTGAAAAAGTATTCGGCAGCTCGGTGAATCCATTGGGTATAAACCGGGTCAGCAGGTTGGGGGTTGCCGGTCGCTGTTGAGTCGGTTTTACATGAGGCGAAAAAAACCGGCTGATCAGGCCGGTTTGGATTCCCTGCAACCAACGCAGGCTTACACGTGACTACTCAGCAAACGTTCCGCCCCACCTTCCGCCAGACGACGCTCCTGCAATCGATCCGAACCACCTTCCGCCAAGCGACGCTCTTGCAGACGATCCGACCCACCCTCAGCCACACGACGTTCCAGCAGACGATCCGAACCACCTTCCGCCACACGACGTTCCAGCAGCCGTTCCGCGCCGCCTTCCGCAACACGATTACCTTGCAGGCGTTCAGCCCCCCCTTCAGCCACCAGAGGATGAGCAAAAGCATTGACAGCCACTACCGAAAAAGCAAGTCCAAGCAAGATTTGGCGTTTCATGATGATGTGCTCCAAGTATTTAAGTTGAGTGTTTCCGGGTATGGATTCGATGTTACGCGCCGCAGTTTTTAAGAGAACTTCATTGCGCTGATGGTGACTATCGACACCAGCGATGGCTGCTCAAGGCATCCGTGGCAACTCCTGAGGCCGCAGGTCAAACACCAGCACCTCGGCATCGTCGCCCTGGCTCACGCGGATCTGCCGCTCATCACGCACACGGGCACCGTCGCCTTCTGCAAAGCGCTGGCCGTTGATCTCAACACTGCCCCGGGCCACATGGATGTACGCATAGCGGTCTGGCGCCAAGTCCAGGGTCGCGCTTTCGTCGCCGTTGAACAGCCCCGCATACACCCGCGCATCCTGGCGTACGTTGAGTGACCCCTCGGCACCGTCCGGCGAGATGATTAACTGCAAACGCCCACGCTTCTGCGCCGCGCTGAAGTGCTCCTGTTGATAGCGCGGCTCAGCCCCGACTTCATTGGGCACGATCCAGATTTGCAGGAAGTGCACGCCACGGTTTTGGCTATGGTTGAACTCGCTGTGGGCCACGCCGCTGCCGGCGCTCATCAGTTGCACATCGCCGGGGCGGATCACCGAGCCTGTGCCCAGGGTGTCCTTGTGTTCCAGGGCGCCTTCCAGCACATAGGAGAAAATCTCCATGTCGCGGTGCGGGTGCTGGCCGAAGCCTTTGCCGGCGGCGACGCGGTCGTCGTTGATGACCAGCAGGTCGGAGAACCCCTGTTCTTTCGGGTTCCAGTAGTTGGCGAACGAGAAGGTATGAAACGACTTCAACCAACCGTGATTGGCGGCGCCGCGTTCGGAAGCTTTGCGAAGGGTCAGCATGGTCTTGTCCTCAAGTGAGCGCGGGCTGCGAAGTGCAGGGCGCTGGCGTTGAGAAGAAGGTTAATGGTTATCGAGATATTCATTAAGAAGCTGAAATCTGAATAACTGTCCCTTTTAGATTGACAATAAAAGACATGCCATAATGCCCGCCTGTACCTTATCCGATGGACGTTCCACCCTATGAAAACCGTGGCCATGGCGCTGTTTCCCGACTTCCTGCTGCTCGACATGGCCGGGCCGCTTGAGGTGTTCTCCATCGCCAACCGCTACCTGCCGGCGGCCGAGCATTACCGCATCCTCACCCTCGGCACCGAGCCCGGTGCGTTGCGCGCCTCCAACGGTGTGTTGGTGCAGCCCGACCTGCTGCTGGAGCACGCCTCTGAGGCCTATGACCTGTTGCTGGTGCCCGGCGGCCCCGGGGCCTATAACGAGTGCCATCCCGCGCTGCTGCCGTGGCTCAAGGCTGCCGCACCCAAGGCGCGGCGCTTCGGGTCGATCTGCACCGGCGCGTTTGTATTGGGCCACGCCGGGCTGCTCGACGGCCATCGCGTGACCACCCACTGGCACTACACCGAACGGCTGATCCAGGGCTTTCCCAAGGCCATTGTCGAGACCGATCGCATCTACTTGCAGGACGGCCGCTTGATTACCTCGGGCGGCGTGACCGCCGGTATCGACCTGGCGCTGTCGGTGGTGGCCCAGGATCACGGCAAGCAGGTTGCGGTGGACGTGGCCAAGGTGCTGCTGGTGGTGATGAAACGCCAGGGCGGCCAGGCGCAGTTCAGTCCGATGACGGCTGCGGTGGCGCCCCAGGAAACGCCGATCACACGGGTGCAGAACCATGTGCTGGCGCAGTTGGATCAACCGTTCACCATCGATTCCATGGCCGACCTGGCGGGCATGAGCGCGCGCCACTTCGCCCGGGTGTTTGCCAAGGAAGTGCACATGACGCCCATGGCGTTTTTGCAAGGTGCGCGCATCGACCGCGCCCGCCACCTGCTGGAAACCACCGACCTGCCGCTCAAGACCGTGGCCTTCCACGCCGGTTTCGGCAGCGTGCGCTACATGCGTTTTCTGTTCAGCGAAAAACTCGGCCTCAACCCGACCCAGTACCGCCAGCAGTTCAGCTAAGGCCGATATGGCCGTCTGACGCACCTCAAAGTCCGTGTGGCTCCCCGTGCCAGCATTGTCCTGTCACGGCGAGCTGGCAAGATAGCTCCAAGCCCATGGAAAAGGATGCGCAAACGCCCAAGGCCGGGTGTTTCAGCGCTTTATCGACATGCACAACGCGCCCCCGGTGAGCTTCGGCCGCTACACCTTTCACCCGCAGCAACGCCTGGTCAGCAAGGCTGGCTTTCCGGTGCCGCTGGGTGGGCGGGCGCTGGACATCCTCGCGGTGCTGCTGGAAGCACCGGGGCAATTCGTCAGCAAGGACAGCCTGATCGCCCGCGTGTGGCCCAACAGCGTGGTGGAAGAGAACAACCTGCGCGTGCACATCGCCGCCCTGCGCCGTGCATTGGATTGCCAACCCTGCATCATCAACGATCCCCAGCGCGGCTACAGCTTTGTCGCACTGCTGCACAGCGCTACGCCTGCCGCCAAGCCCCGGCACAATCTGGCCGTGCGCCTGAGCCCGCTGATCGGGCGTGATGAAGTGTTGGGGATGTTGGTGCGGCGCCTGTCCGGGCAACGCCTGATGACCCTGACCGGTTGCGCCGGCGTGGGCAAAAGCAGTCTCGCGTTGGCCCTGGCCGAACGCGTGCTGCCGCGTTATCGCGATGGCGTGTGGTGGGTGGACCTGGCGACGGTGCAAGCGCCGACGCAAATGCTCCGCCATCTGGCCAAGGCGTTGGACCTGGAACCCTGCGCCAGTGCCCAGGCATTGTGCAAACCCCTGGCGACGCGCCAACTGCTGTTGGTGCTCGATGGGGCCGACTTGCTGCTCAGTGCCTGCCGTCACCTGGTGCGCACATTGGCGCAGTACGCGCCTCAGGTGAGTGTGTTGCTGAGCAGCCGCGAAGCCTTGCACTTGCCCGGTGAGTGGGTGCAACACGTGCCCAGGCTGGCGCTGCCGACGCCGTGCGGTTGGGGCAGTGTGGAGCAAGCGATGGCCTATCCCGCCGTGCAGTTGCTTGTTGCGCGGGTTCGCGCCAGTCAGCAGGGCTATGTGTTGCGCGCCCAGGACCTGGCGCCCCTGCGGGATATCTGCCGCAGTCTCGATGGCATTCCCCTGGCCCTGGAGCTGGCGGCGGCCCAGGTCGAAGCCCTGGGCCTACACGGCGTGCAGACGCAATTGCGCAGCAGCTTGCAGGTGTTGACGCGGGGCCGCCGCACGGCGGTTGAGCGTCACCAATCCTTCGCCGCCGCGCTGGATTGGAGTTACGCACGCCTGAGCCTGCCGGAGCGTTGGCTGTTCCTGCAATTGGGCTTGTTCAAGATGGCCGTGACCTTGCCCACGCTGACCGCGCTGGTGGCGGGCACCGAGCTGGAACATGCCGACCTGCCGTACCTGCTGGCGCGGCTGGTGGGCCTGTCGTTGCTGGCCCAGGAACCGGGCCCCGGTCCCGCGCGGTATCGCTTGCTCAACAGCCTGCGCAGCTACGCCTTGGCGCAACTGCGCGACCCTGAGCAGGTGGCGCGCTTGCAGGCTGGCTACAGGCATTACCTGGGGCCGTTTTCAGGCCGGTCGTTTGTCCTGCAACTCGTCGAGCAGGCCGCGTACGCGGAGTAAGTCGGCGGTGGCAAAACCTTCGCTGAAACGCCCGTACACCGACGCCAGCAGATCACGCGCCGCCTGCACGCGGCCCTGGCCCTGCCACAACCGCGCCAACGCCGTGGCGCTGCGCAACTCCCAGGCCAGCGCGCCTTGCTGGTGCGCCAGGCCCAGGGCTTCCAGCAGCAGGGCTTCGGCGGCACGGCTGTCGCTGAGGCGTTCGGCGCGCGCCCGCAGGATCTCCGCAGTGCACCAGCCGGCGCCGCCGTTGCGGGCGCGTTCGAACACGGCGTCGCTCGGCTCGAGGGCGTTGAAGGTGACGAGAATATCTTCCACCAGCCCCAAGCCCTGCACATCGGCGATCCGCGTGGTGCCGGCGTAACAGCGCGCCCAGGTATGGAACAGTTGCACCGAGTGTTTTTGTGCCTGTTGCAGCAGCAGGTCCATGTGCGCACGGGTCGCGGCGGTGTCGCCGTTGTAGCGGGCGATCACCACGCCCGCCAGGGCCAGGGTGTAGCAGATCGACGTGCCATGGTTGATCTGCAACGCGAGTGCCAGCGCCTGCTCGGCGATGCGTGCGGCGCGCTCCGGGAAACCCCGCAGCCAGAGGATGCGCGCGAGGATGGTCAACGACGCCACGCTTTGGTCGTACTGCACGCCAAAACCATGGGTAAAGCGGTTCAGATGGCCGCTCTGGGCCATGCGCTGGATCACCTGCTCGGCGTTGTGCAAGGCCAGCGCCTGGTTGCCGGCGAAGTGTTGCGCGAGCACGCGCAGGCGTTGTGCGCTGAGGTCCAGCAAGGGGTCGGCCTGCGGCCCCAGTTGGTCGAAGTGCAGGCTCTGCGCCAGGGCGTCGCGATAGTTGCCGCAGCACAGGTTGACCGCCATATGCCCCGACACGGCGCGCAATTGGCCGGCGAGGTCCTTGCCCGCTTCGGCCAGGCGCCGCGCACAGGCAAAGGCGTCGATGGTCTGCGGCGTGCCGCCCTGGGTGTGATAGGAAAAGCTGCCCAGCGCCAGTTGCAGGGCCATATGCAGGCGCTGGCTCGGCGTCGGCGATTGCCTCAGCCGCGCCAGGGCCTGGCCCACGTACAACCCGTGTTCGCGCAGCAGCGACAACTCTTGCCACAGCGGCATGGCGCTGACGGTGAGGCGAATGCCCAATAAGTGCACGCCGTGGTCGCCAAGGCCCCAGTCGAGGGCGGCGCGGATGTCTTCGCGCAGGGGCGCATAGCGGTCGATCCACGGCTGGGTCGCGGTCAGTTCCCAATCGTCCTGCGCCTGGTTCATCAGGCTCAGGCAACGTTCGGCGTGGCGTGCGCGGGTGCCGTCCAGCTCGCCGGCGCTGCTGAGTTTTTCCAGGGCGTAGGTGCGGGTGATGTCGTGCAGGCGATAGACCACCTCGTCATCACCGGCCTCCACATTGAGCAAGGACTTGGCCACCAGCTGCGTGATGGAACCCAGCACTTCTGCGGGCGCCACCTGTTCCCCGGCGATCACCGCCGCCGCGCTGGCCAGACTGAAGCCGCCGCGAAACACCGCGAGGCGGCGCAGGCAGATCTGCTCGCAGCCGGTGAGTAGCTCAAAGCTCCAGTCCAGCGTGGCGCGCAGGGTTTGCTGGCGGGGCAGGGCACTGTTGCGGCCACGGGTGAGCAGGCGGAAGTTGTCTTCCATCTGCACCAGCAGGCCCGGCAGGCCGAAGCGTTCGATCTGCGCCGCGACCAGTTCGATTGCCAGGGGAATGCCGTCCAGGCGCTGGCAGATATCGATGGCCAGCGGCAGCTCGGCGTCGCTGAGGGCAAAGCTGTCCTGGTGGGACATCGCCCGTTCGATCAGCAATTGCAGGGCCGGGTAACCGAGGGCCTGGGCGCGGTTGCCGGTGGCCGGCGGGCACGCCAGCGGCTCCAGGCGCTGCACGGATTCACCCTCGGCCCGCAGCGCTTCGCGGCTGGTGGCGATGATGTGCAACTCGGGCGCGTAGCGCAGCAGGGTTTCGCTGATAAGCGCGATGTCGTCCAGCAGGTGCTCGCAGTTGTCGATCACCAGCAGTAGCTGGCGCGTTTGCAGGCTGCGGGCCAAGGTGAGCAAGGGCTCATGTTCGCTGAGGGTGAGGTCGAGCAGGGCGGCGAGGTTGGGCAGGATCATCGACGGCGCGCTCAGCGGCGCCAGGTCGAGCAGGCGGATGCCGTCGCGGTAATGCCCGATCAGCAACTCCGCCACCCGCAGCGCCACGGTGGTCTTGCCGATGCCGCCGGCGCCGGTGAGGGTGATGAAACGTTGTGCGGGCAGTTGCTGCACCAGTGCATCGATCAGCGCCTGGCGGCCAATCATGCGCGTGCGCCGCAGCGGCAGGTTGTGGCTCGGGCGTTGCGGCGCACCTTCGGTGGGCAGGCTCATGGGTTCGATGCTCAGTGGCGCGACAAAACTGTAGCCACGCTGGGCCACGGTCACGATATAGCGCTGCCCGGCCTGGCCATCGCCCAAGGCCTTGCGCAGCGCGGCCATATGCACCCGCAGGTTGCCGTCTTCCACCACGCTCCTGGGCCACACGCGGGCGATCAATTCCTGCTTGCTCACCACGTTGCCGGCCTGCTCCAGCAGGATCAGCAAGATCTCCACGGCACGCCGCCCCAGGCGCAACGGGCGGCCGCCTTCCAACACCAGGCGCTGGCGCGGGTGGATGCGGTAGGGGCCGAACTGCACGGCCTGGTCGCTGAGGTCATTCATGGCGGCCATGCTCTGGGAAAAGGGTGCGGCCAGCATATTCCAGGCGGGTGCCCACCACTAGGCCGCAATCACTTGCGGCCTGTGACGCAATTGGTGATTTCGCCAGGTCATCGGGTTGACGCCTTCGCTACGGGTGAACATGTGGCAGAAGTGCGCCTGGTCGCAAAAGCCGCACTCCAGGCTGATCTGCGTGAGGCTCAAGGCGGAACCGGTAATCAATTCCTTGGCGCGCTGGATGCGCTGTTGGCGAATCCATTCCTGCGGCGGCAGCCCGGTGGTGCACTTGAACGCCCGCGAAAAATGGCTGCGCGACAGCGCGCAGGCCTGGGCCAGTTCGGCAATCGCCAGGCTTTCACCGAGGTTGGCGAGGATCAATTGTTTGGCAATCCGCTCACGCCGGGCACACAGGCCGCCGGTCGCGGATAAACGGGGAGCAGTGTGCTCAAGTCGGGCCATGACGGATATCCGCAGTCGATGGGAGCGTTCCCGGTGAATGGATGCAGTGTAGACCGACACATTCTTGGCGCCAGACCGTCCGGCTGACGAGTTAATCGTTGTTAATTTCGCCAGGTGCGGGCGTTGAAAAGACAGCACAGCGGTGCAATCCAGGCCGCGTTTGGCGTGCTTTTCTGGCGGCTCGCCAACCGCTTGGATACCGCTATGAACCGCAACGACCTGCGCCGCGTCGATATGAACCTGTTGGTGGTTTTCGAAGCGCTGATGTTCGAGAAGAACCTGACCCGGGTCGCCGAGAAACTCTTCATGGGCCAACCGGCGGTGAGTGCGGCATTGGGGCGTTTGCGCGATCTGTTCGACGACCCGTTGCTGCTGCGCAACGGGCGGGGCATGGAGCCCACGCCACGCGCCGTGGCGATACTCAAGGAGCTGCAACCGGCCATGGACATCATCTCGGGCGCTGTCAGCCGCGCCAAGGATTTCGATCCCTCCACCAGCTGCGCGGTGTTTCGCATCGGGCTGTCCGACGATGCCGAATTTGGTTTGTTTCCGCCGTTGCTCAGCCAACTGCGTGAGGAGGCACCGGGGATTGTCGTGGTGGTGCGTCGTGCCAATTACCTGCTGATGTCGGCGTTGTTGGCCAGTGGCGAGATTTCGGTGGGGGTCAGTTACACCACGGAGCTGCCGGCGAATGCCAAGCGCAAGAAGCTGCGGGATATTCCGTGCAAGGTGCTGCGGGGGGACGGGGGCACATCGCCGTTGACCCTGGATGACTATTGCGAGCGGCCCCATGCGATGGTGTCGTTTTCTGGGGATTTGAGCGGCAATATCGACCTGGACCTGGCACGCATTGGCCGGGCGCGGCGGGTGGTGTTGGCCGTGCCGCAATTCAGTGGGTTGCGGGCGTTGTTGGCGGGGACGCAGATTATTGCGACCGTGCCGGATTATGCGGCGTGTGCGTTGACCGAGGGCACCACCTTACGCGCCGAAGACCCGCCGTTCGCGATTGATGCCGCGGAATTGTCGATGGTGTGGAGTGGGGTGCATGACAATGATCCGGCAGAGCGGTGGTTGCGGGGGCGGATTGGCGAGCATATGGCGAGACGGTTGTAGAGGAGGCTGAACTTCATATTGGTTATATGTTTTATAATGAAAAGATTTTAAAACTGTGAACATTGACAGTCATTTTGAGCGAGGTGGTGCTCCTAATATATAGCAACTCGTTGGGTTGATGTAATGTGAGGGTTAAATCATGTCGCGGAAAAAAAATGAAATCGACGGTGCGCTGGATGTTGCTGCTCATGATATTAATGAGGATGGTAGCTTAAAGCCTGAAAATATTACTGTTTTTGGTCCCGATCATGGCATGAATGCATTTTCTGAAGAGCGGTCATTTCCGGAAAATATAGTGCCCGATTTATCAGATCTTAAACTCGATGATGACGATTCACCTAAAGCCGGCTGGTGTCCGAATGGTAATTGGAGTAGTGGTATATGTCGTCCGTATAATAACGAGCATAGAGTCAGGTGGATGGCCGCTTACGGATCAGCCAAACATCTTCGGGTTCAAGATGCCATTCTTCCGGGTACTCATCAGTCGGCGTTTGATAAAAGAGCAGCATATACACCTTCCATGGAGACTTGTCAGGATGTGACCGTTCACACGCAACTGCATGCAGGTATTCGTGTGATTGACATCAGAGTCCAATTTTATTCTGGTTATCCGGCGGGCGATAGCCGTCGGTTCATGATTTTTCATAGTGGTAACAATGGCCGAACGATTCAGGGTGATATTTTAAATGCGTTATTGGACTTTTACAGTGATGTAAGAAATAGGGGTGAGGTTGTTGTTCTTGATTTTCATGAGTTCAAGGGATTTACGGTTGCCGCGCATCTTGAGTTGGCCGGGGTTATTAAAAATTCGTTGCGTGGACTTATAGCGCCTCATAAGTTCAGAAGCTTTAATCTGGCGCAGTTGGCTGCGTTGGGTAAGACGGTAGTCATTGCCTATCAAAATGATAATCGGAATCCGGATTTTTGGACGGGAGTCAATCAGCGTTGGATTGGGTCTGATCAGCCAACATCCTCTCAGTTAAAAGCATTTATTGATAAAGTGGCAGCTGAGTCGAAGGGGCCTTGGGAACTCAAATCGATCCAGGCAGCCAAGTATAATAAGTTGTTTCATACGCCTGATGATATGTCGCCGGATATCATGAGTTGGTTTGCGTCAGGCACTGCGGCGAGCCCTATTATGAAGCATTATATAATTAATACTGACTGGTCTTTGCGTCATCGGCTTGTTGATAATATTATCTACGCCAATCAGTTTCGTTTTGGTTATTATAATGAGACGTGGGCTTGCTATGAGCCGACGAATTACATTCCTTATAGGTTGAGTCTTATTTATTGGGTTTTTTATGGCTGTTCGCGCAGTAATATTATTTTGCCGGACCCTGCCAACTCACCCTATGGTGAGCATGGATTGGTGGTTGCGATAGGTCGAGAAATTAGCACGACGTTGACAATAAGGCACTCGATATTTCCAGCTGATATTAATGTTCCAATGTCAGCGGGCGATGTTGCTGCGTTTGTTTATTTGAATAAGCGTTGGGAGTTTGTGTGTGAGGTTTATACGCCTAACACCAACGGTTCAATGGTGCCGCCGCCACCGTTTGGTGAAAAATTTGCCCGTTATGTACTGAGTGACGGCAATAAGGCTTCGCCGATCCGATTGGCACCCTATGCTGAAAAAATCAATAGCGTGGTATTTGTTACCTCTAGTGCTACTTCTGTTATTGAAATTTATGGAGCCCACATAGTTGGAGGTCAACACCTTTACTTGAAGGAAGGCGGTACTTATGCATTTGCTTATGCAGGGGGAGGTATGTGGCGGCTGTTGAATTAAGCTAAATGCATAGCTCAAATAAAATATCAGTGCCTGCGTAAGCTCCGTCAGTGTAGCCATGCTTGCGTAGGTTTTTTCGGTGGCGGGTGTCTTACACTCAGTAAACGATGATTCTTCGCTAGACAGCACATACATCCAATTCCCCATCCCACATCCCCGCCAAACTTCCCCCCTTTCAAATCTCTAGGGGGAATCAAGCACCATGGACCAAGCCTCCAAGACAGGCCCCGACGAAGTCGTCACCCTGGTCGTCAAACACCTCATCAAACAAGGCCACGAAGCCGACTACGAAGCCTGGCTGCGCCGCATCGTACGCATCGCCGGTGAGCGCCCCGGCCACCTCGGCGTCGACGTCGTACGCAGCAAGCAAAACGGCCTAGCCCTGTTCACCTGCGTGTTGCGCTACCGCTCCACCGATGCCCTGGAAACCTGGCTCGATTCCCCCGAGCGCAAAACCCTGATCGACGAAGTCGCTCCCCTGCTAGCCGACGGCGACAACACCGAAATCGGTGCCGTCAACGAGTTCTGGTTCAACCCCGAAACCGAAAACGCCGCCAAACCGCCGCGCTGGAAGCAGGCCGTGGTCACGCTGTTTGTGATCCTGCCGCTGACCCTGCTGGTCCCGATCATCTGGGGCCCGGTGCTGCGCCTGCACCCCTTCCTCTCCAACTATGTGGTCGCCACCTTCCTGGTCACCCTGACCATCGTCCTGCTGGTGGTCTACCTGCTGATGCCGGCCGCCACTCGCCTGTTCGCTCCCTGGCTTGAAGCCTCTGTAAAGGAAACCCTATGAACGCCGACCTGATTCTGTTCAATGGCCAGTTCCACACCGTGGACCGGGAAAACCCGCGCGCCACCGCCGTCGCCATCCACCAGGGCCGTTTTGTTGCCGTCGGCACCGACGGTGAAGCCATGGCCCTGCGCGGCAGTGGCACCCAGGTCATCGACCTCAAGGGCCGCACCGTGATCCCCGGCCTCAACGACTCCCACTTGCACCTGATCCGTGGCGGCTTGAACTACAACCTCGAACTGCGCTGGGAAGGCGTGCCGTCCCTGGCCGATGCGTTGCGCATGCTCAAGGACCAGGCCGACCGCACCCCGACACCGCAATGGGTGCGCGTGGTGGGTGGCTGGAACGAATTCCAGTTCGCCGAAAAGCGCATGCCCACGCTCGAAGAGTTGAACCAGGCCGCGCCGGACACGCCCGTGTTCGTGCTGCACTTGTACGACCGCGCCTTGCTCAACCGCGCCGCCCTGCGCGTGGCGGGCTACACCAAGGACACGCCGAACCCGCCGGGCGGCGAGATCGTGCGCGACAGCCACGGCAACCCCACCGGCATGCTGGTGGCGCGGCCCAACGCGATGATCCTCTATTCGACCCTCGCCAAAGGCCCGAAACTGCCGCTGGAATACCAGGTCAACTCGACCCGCCAGTTCATGCGTGAACTCAACCGCCTCGGCCTGACCAGCGCCATCGATGCTGGCGGCGGTTTCCAGAACTACCCCGATGACTATGCGGTGATCGAGCAGTTGGCCAAGGACGAACAGTTGACGGTGCGCATCGCCTACAACCTGTTCACCCAGAAGCCCAAGGAAGAACTCAGCGACTTCAAGAACTGGACCGGCAGCGTCACCCTGCACCAGGGCGATGACTACCTGCGCCACAACGGCGCCGGCGAGATGCTGGTGTTCTCGGCCGCCGACTTCGAAGACTTCCTCGAGCCGCGCCCGGACCTGCCGCTGACCATGGAGCAGGAGCTGGAACCGGTGGTGCGCCATCTGGTGGAGCAGCGCTGGCCGTTCCGCCTGCATGCCACGTATGACGAGTCCATCTCGCGCATGCTCGACGTGTTCGAGAAGGTCAATCGCGACATTCCGTTCAATGGCCTGCCGTGGTTCTTCGACCACGCCGAAACCATCACGCCGAAAAACATCGAGCGCGTGCGTGCCTTGGGCGGCGGTATTGCGATCCAGGACCGCATGGCGTTCCAGGGCGAGTACTTCGTCGAGCGCTACGGCGCCAAGGCCGCCGAAGCCACGCCGCCGATCAAGCGCATGCTCGCCGAAGGCGTGCCGGTAGGGGCGGGTACCGATGCCACGCGGGTGTCGAGCTACAACCCGTGGACCTCGCTGTACTGGATGGTCAGCGGCCGCACCGTCGGCGGCCTGGAGCTGCACGCCGAAGGCTTGCCGCGCCTCACCGCGCTGGAACTGTTCACCCACGGCAGCGCCTGGTTCTCATCCGAGCAGGGCAAGAAAGGCCAGATCAAGGTCGGCCAATTGGCGGACGTCGCCGCACTGTCGGCGGACTTTTTCAGTGTCGATGAAGAAGCCATCAAGTGGATCGAATCGGTGCTCACCGTGGTCGGCGGCAAGGTGGTTTACGGCGCCGGCGACTTTGAAGATTACGCACCACCACGTGTACCGGTGCTGCCGGACTGGTCGCCGGTGGTCAAGGTGCCGGGTCACTGGCGCCCAAGTTCGCCGTTGCAGGCGCAAGTGCACCAGTGCAGCGGCCCCTGCGGCGTGCATGTCCACAGCCACGAAAAGGCGCGGCTGTCCAGCGTGCCGGTCAGCGACTTCCAGGGCTTCTGGGGCGCGTTTGGCTGTTCCTGCTTTGCTTTCTGATTTCCCATCCCCCGTAAGGAGTTGAACCATGGCTAGCCCACGCTTGAACAAAGATGACGCGGTTGTACTGTTGGTCGATCACCAGACTGGTCTGATCTCCCTGGTCCAGGATTTCTCCCCCAACGAATTCAAGAACAATGTCCTGGCCCTGGCCGATGTGGCGAAGTTCTTCAACCTGCCGACCATCCTCACCACCAGCTTTGAAAGCGGCCCCAACGGCCCGCTGGTGCCGGAACTCAAGGAACTGTTCCCGGACGCGCCGTACATCGCTCGCCCTGGCCAGATCAACGCCTGGGACAACGAAGATTTCGTCAAGGCCGTCAAGGCGACCGGCCGCAAGCAGATCATCATTGCCGGCGTCGTGACCGACGTGTGCGTGGCGTTCCCGACCCTGTGCGCGCTGGAGGAAGGCTTTGACGTGTTCGTGGTTACCGACGCCTCGGGCACCTTCAACGAAACCGTGCAACAGGCCGCCTGGGCGCGCATGACCGCCGCCGGTGCACAACTGGTGAACTGGTTCGCCGTGGCCTGTGAACTGCAACGGGACTGGCGCAACGACATGGAAGGCCTGGCCAACCTGCTGTCGCCGCGCATCCCCAACTACCGCAACCTGATGAACAGCTACTCGGCGTTTACTGCCAAGTAACCCGTTCTAGAAAACTGCGCAACACCCCTGTGGGAGCGGGCTTGCTCGCGAATACGAAGTGTCAGTCAATAGATTGTGTGACTGACCCACCGCATTCGCGAGCAAGCCCGCTCCCACATTTTGGTTTGTGGTGTTGCGACGAACCGGTTATACAACCGCACAAATGTCCACCGAGAAGCGACAATGAACCCCTTTGAAGACATGCGCCTGTTCTGCCAGGTCATGGAGTCCGGCAGCTTCACCGCCGCCGCCGAACAGTTGGGCCTGTCCAAGCAGTTCGTCAGCCGCCGCCTGATCCAGCTGGAAGACCGCCTCGGCGTGCGTCTGCTCAACCGTTCCACCCGCCGCCTGGATGTCACGCCACTGGGCCAGAGTTATTACGAATCGGCCCTGCGCCTGCTCGGTGAAGTCGAGCAAGTGGAGCAGGGCATCGCCGGGCAGAACAGCGAGCCGCGCGGCACCATTCGCCTCAGCGCGCCGTTGTCGTTTGCCATGGCCCACCTCGGTTGCCTGTTGCCGCTGTTTTTGCAACGCCATCCCCAAGTGTCGGTGGAGGTCGATCTCAGCGACCGCCCCGTGGACCTGATCGGCGAAGGCTACGACCTGGTCTTGCGCATCGGCACCCTGGAAGACTCCACCCTGATTGCCCGCCGTATCGCCAGCATTCCCCGGGTGTACTGCGCCAGCCCCGACTACCTGGCGCTGCGCGGCACCCCGCAAAAACCCGATGATCTCGCCGACCACGACTGCCTGCCCTACGGCCACGGCCGCCAGGTGCAATGGCGCTTCAAGGGCAAGGTGCAGGCGCTGAATGTGAGCGGGCGGATGCGCGTGAACAACGGTGATCTGTTGCGCGACACCGCCATCGCCGGTTTGGGCGTGACCTACCTGCCGACCTTTATCGTCGGCGACGCGCTGAAGGACGGGCGCCTGGTCAGCGTGTTGGACGAATTCGCCCCCGAAGACCTGACCCTGTCGGCGGTGTACCCGCAACACCGGCAAAGCTCACGGCCGGTGCAGGCGCTGGTAGAGTTCCTGCGCGAGCGCCTGGCTAGCGGCTGTTGAACAGCTGGCGGATCAGGTTGGGCGTGCTGCCGGTCCAGCGCTTGAATGAGCGGCGAAAGTTCGCCGCATCGTTGAAGTTCAAGTACGCCGCCACTTCCTCATTGCTGTAGCCCTTGACCTGATACAGGTGCAACGCCACCTGCTTGCGCACCCGGTCCACTTGCTGCTGAAACCCGGTGTCGTGCTTGTGCAGCTTGCGCTTAAGGGTCGCCGGGCTCATGGCGAACGCCAGCGCCGCCTGTTCCAGGCTCGGCGGTTGACGCACCAGGTCGCGCAGGTAGTCGTCGAGGCAATCGAGAAAACTGCCGGCAAAGCCCAACTGTTCGATCTGCTCCCGGGCCTGCTGGCGCGCGACCTGCCCAGCCGTGACGGACGCGCCCGGCCACGGGCGAGTGAGGTATTCGCGGGGGATGCACAGCATGTCCAGCGGCCGATCAAAGCGCGTGTCTTCGCCCAGGTGCACCCAATACTGTTCGACATAACGCGGCTCGGCATGGCTGAAACTGGCCACCCACGGCAGGCGTTCGCCGCTGAGCCATTGGCTCATGGCAACCAGCGAGGTCATGCTGGCTTCGAGCAGGAAACGCCAGTGTTCGCCGGCACCACAACTGTCCAGCCAATACAGGTAGGCATGGTGCTCATCCAATTCCAATTGCAGGGTGACCAGCGGGCTGAGCAGCACTTGCTGCTGGATCAGGATGTCCAGCGCCTGATGCAGGTTCTGCGCGTGGCCCAAGGCGTGGCTGGCCGCACCGTAATAGCCGGGCAACAAGCGCTGGCCGAACAGGAAGCTGCTGTCGTCGGCGTCCAGTAACTTGCGGCTGTTGCCGATCAGGCCGAGAAATTGCTGCGGGCTCAGCCGTGCCGTGCCCGCCAGGATGTCCTCATGAAACAGCCCGGTGCCACGCAGCAGGCGATGGCTGTCGATGTCCCGCGACAACGCCAGGTCGATCAGGGTGGCGGGTTGGTAATGCCCCGGGATGAAGCGGCTGTCGGCTTCATACCAGTCTGTTTTCACCGCCATCTCAGGCGCTTTTCGCAAGGGGTTGCTTGGCGCGGGCGAGGGCCAGGTTTAGGCGCTTGAGCAAATCCTGCGGCGCCTCGTCCAGGGCCATGACCACGGCGGTGGTCGCCGCCAGTTGCAGGCGTTCGCCTTGCAGCCGGGTCTTGTGGGCGAGGGCTCGCACGGTTTGTTGCAGCTCCAGCGCGAGCACCTGGGCTTGGCGTTCGCCGGTGTTGGGCAGCAGCACCACGAAGCGGTCGCCGGCCAGGCGGCAGAGCAAATCCTGACGGCGCAGGTTCAGCAACAGCACATGGCTGAGGGCCTGCAGCACCGCGTCGCCTTCGGCATGCCCATAGGCCTGGTTGATGGCGGCGAAGTTATCCAGGTCCAGGGCCAGCAGGGACAGCGGTTGCTGCTGCTCCTGGCTGTCGCGCAGGCTGTCGGCCAATTGGCGCTTGAGGTAGTCGGCGCCGGCCAGGGGCGTGAGTTTGTCGAACAGGCGATGCTCGCGGAACAGCCGCTCGCGTTTCTCCATTTGCGCACTGATCGCCAGTTGTTCGCGGTGCCAGTGGTAGATGCCGATGGTCAGCAGGATCATGCCCACCGGCATCGGCCCGGATTCGAGCCAGTGGTCCCAGGTGATGCTGTCGGGCAGGCGGATGAACTCGTCGAGGCTGTCGATCCACCAGGAGAAAAAGATGCACGACAGGCCCAGCGCCAGGTAGTTGGTCACGCGCCCGGCGGGGCGGCTTTTCAGCACCAGGCCGAGCCATACCAGGGCGAGCAGGGCGGAGCCGCCTTCGCCGAAGATGTCCAGCCACACCCACTCGCTGAAGCTTTTCAACTCGCCACAGGCCAGGTGCAGGATCAACCCGAGGTTGGCGGCGATCAGCAGCAGGGAGAGTTTCCAGCGGTGGGGTTTGAGCACGGAGAACATGGCCGCGAATCCTTGGGCAACAGAGCGATGGGCGCCAGCACAGCAGATGGATGTGACGGTTGCGTGACGGTGGGGGTGGGTCGAATCAGCTCACGGCAAACCCCCAATCTTTTGGCAAACACCGTTCAAATGTGGGAGCTGGCTTGTGTGGGAGCGGGCTTGCTCGCGAATGCAGTGTGTCAGTCAAAGCTGTT